>JAHCHX010000003.1:300000-539241 GCA_026129545.1 Saprospiraceae bacterium | reverse complement strand
GTGGGGGGGGTCCTTTTTTGTTTTTAATTTTAAAAAAAAAAAAAAAAACCCCCCCCCCCCCAAAAACCGAAACCTTCAAACCCCCAAACCCATCCTCACGCCTGCGGCATCAAGACGATTTTTTTGGAAATGACCTTGGAGCCTTGTTGCGCGGTCAGCACATAAATGCCGGGCGTGTTGCCAAACAAATTGATGCGCTCATTGAAAGAACCGCTGAATTGGTTGAGTGCGCGGTCGTACACCACCTTGCCAGAGGCATCCATGATACGCAGTGTCGTCGGAACGGCTTCTGCATCGAAGCGGATATTGAGCGGCCCCACCGTCGGGTTGGGATATGCCTCCAAGGTGGCCGATTCGAGCAGGGGCGACTGTGTGGAGACGCCTTTGTTGTCATCCGCCTTGACATCCTCGACCAAAACCTCCACTTTTTCCTCTTTAGGCTGAGCGGTGGGAGTGGTGCAAGATTTGAACGTCGCGTCAATGTCGAACGTCGAACCGTCGCGCAGCACCGTCAGACGAAAAGCGTCGCCGGGTTGGCGTTTGTCGCGTTCGCGGAGCAGTTCGGTATGCGAGTTGACGGGCTGACCGTCGAGCGCCAGAATCACATCACCGGGTTGCACGCCGCCCTCTTTGGCAGGCGTGTCGTCAATCACGCCCGTCACCCGTGCGCCGCGTCCGTCAATGGCGTGGTCGCTGGTGTAGATGCCGATGAACACCTTGCAAGGGTCGCGCTCCGTCTTGAAGCTGTAGTAGCTGCGGTCGCCGCTGAGGGTCAGTTCAGTTTGGATAGTGTCGCCATCGCGCAAAAAAACCACCGTGACGCGGTCGCCGGGCTGGTAAGCGGCCAAGGCCGTGCGCAAGGTGCCACCGCCCGTCACTGGCTTCCCACCCACGTTCACGACTACGTCGCCGCCCCGAAGCCCCGCCGCCTCGGCGCCCTTGCCTCGAATGACGCTTTTGACGACCATGCCCTGCCTGCTCACATCCGTGTCTTCATACACCCCCAGAATCGGGCGCTCCTTCACTTCCATCTTGGCGAATTGCTCGGCCATGCGCGCACGCATCTCCTCCATCCGCTCTTCCATTTCGGCCATCCTGACATCCAACAATTCTTGGTGCAGACGCGCCGCTTCGAGCTCCTCTTGGCTGCACTCTTTGAAGCGAGCGTTGATGCGCATCTCCTTCCCGTCGCGGAGGAGCGTCAGGGTGAACGCCTCGCCTTGCAGGTGCTTGTCGCGCTCGCGCACGAGTTCCGATTGAGTGCTGACGGGCGTGCCATCCAAAGCCGTTATCACATCGCCGGGCAGAACGCCGGCGATGCTGGCCGGTGTGTCGTCCACGGTGTAATCCACCTTCAGGCCGCCCGCCACCGTGCTGGTTCCCACGCCGATGAACACTTTGCAAGGGCTGCGCTGTGTTTTGAAGTCTTGGTGCGTGAATTGATACCCTGATTTGTTTGCCTTGTTGACGAAGAGGTAGGCATCCTTAGGAGCCGTTCGTTCTTGTGCTGAAAGTGTCGCGCAGGAAAAAAGGAGCAGCATGGACACGCTGCCGACATGTAGGAAGGAGAGATGTTTCATGACTCAACATTATGTTTGGTGAAAAACTGGGTGAAAGACCACCCATCAGCAAAGATGTTGCACGGGGGAGATTTTTATGAAAAAATAGGAGGGAAGTGGTGGTGTGGATGTTTACAAACAGGACAAAGAAAAGTGCAGCCAGAACCCCTTTTTTCACCCACGCTTTTTCCGAAAAAAATCCCTTACCAACGTCGCGCACTCCTCCTCCAAAATACCCATCTCCAAACGTGTTTTGGGGTGCAGGAGACTCTTGCCCCCGTGCAGCATGAAGCCGCGCTTGTCGTCGGAAGCGCCGTACACGATGCGGCCAATTTGCGCCCAAGCCAGTGCGCCGGCGCACATCACGCAGGGTTCCAAAGTGACGAAAAGCGTGCAATCGGGCAGGTATTTGCTTCCCAAATGGCTGGCGGCGGCAGTGATGGCCAATATCTCGGCGTGAGCGGTCACGTCGGTCAGCATCTCGGTTTGGTTGTGGGCGCGAGCGATGATGCGGTTGTCGCACACGATGACCGCGCCCACTGGCACCTCGTCGGCTTCAAGCGCCTTTTGCGCCTCGGCGAGGGCTTGTCGCATAAAATTCGTGTCGGAAAATGCGGAAAACATAGTGTGGGCAAAGAACCGCTTTCCTGCGGTATGTTATGGAAAATTTTGGCACAAGTGGCATGAAAAAATTGTGTTTCCAAGTCAAATGAGTAGGTTCGCCGCAGCAACTCTTCATATAGTTTGACTTGGCCCTCCTTGCTGTGGGCGACAAAAAATTGGTTTGCCATGAGATTTGTCCTCGTTTTTTATCTGGCCTGCTTGTTCGCATGGAGCGTGGCCGCGCAACACGACCTGCGCATCAAGCGGGTGGATTTTGATTTCGCGCGACTGGCTCCCCCTGCTGTTTCCCTGCAAGCAGGCGACGTGGTCATCAATGAATTTTTGGCGCTCAACCAAAATGCCGAAACGGACGAGGCCGGGCAGCACGATGACTGGCTCGAACTTTACAACAACACTTCTATCCCTATCAGTCTCGATGGCGTATATCTTACCGACAAGGCTGACAACCCCACCAAATGGCCCTTCCCAGCAGGCACCACCATCGCGCCCAACGGGTTTCTCATCATCTGGTGCGACGAAGACCAAGCCCAAGGCCCTTTGCACGCCAATTTTAAAATCAGCGGCGAAGGCGAGTTTCTCATGCTCTCCAATGGGGCGGGGGGCGTGATTGACAGCCTTTCTTTTGGCCCGCAAAAGGTGGACACCACCTTCGGACGATACCCCAACGGCACGGGCGATTTTACTTTCATGCCGCGCACCTTCAATGCGCCCAACTCGCTGACCGTCGGCACGGCTGAACCATACCCGGATGCCTCGCTGCGCATTTTCCCCAACCCCACCTCCGGCCATGTCACCCTCCGTTCCGACCAGCCATTGGGGCTGCTCAGAGTGACTGACGCGACAGGCAAGCAGGTGTTTTTTTCGGATGCCGACGCATCGAGCACCTCTCTCACGCTTGATTTGACGGTCTTGCCCGACGGGATTTATTTCCTGAAAGCAGGCCAACGGCCTACCCGTTCGATAAGTGTAAAGAAGTAGGTGAAGGATTTCGTGCGCTTGTTATTCGAGTATTGCCAATCTCCTCCGTAACCTTGCGTTCGCTATGGGGCTGCCTTGCCGCAACCCTCCAACCGCAAACCTCGTATCGTAGCGCGGGCTGCCGCCGGTGTTCAATGTGATTGCGCGCTGTCATTCAGTCGAGCATCTGAACCCAACGTTGGCAGCGGTGTTGGCAAGCGAAAAGGCGCGGCAAGGCTCCTCTGTTTCCTAACTTTTCAACCACATCTTTCAGCGATTTGAAACGGCTGCTTGGCGGGTTAATCATTATCGGCGTTTTAATGGCCGCGCTTTGGCTGCCTATCGAAATCCCCTTCACGGCGGAGAGCATCGGGCGTGTCCATCCCGCCCGCGAGTGGGTAGTGCTGCAAGACCGCACGGGGCGCATCACTTCTATCGTCCGCGACCATCGCATCGGAGCGACCCACCAGATTGATGCCTACCAATTTGACCAAGGCGACATCGCGGGCTTGCGTTTCGACCTGCCTCCCCAACGATTCATCGCCGCCGGCGACACCGTCGTGCGGATGTATTCCATTCGGCAAAGCGAGGAAATTCAGCAAATAGAGGCGCAACTCGCCCTGTACGGGGCGCAGCTGCAATCCGATACCACCGGCGAAAAGCCGCCTATTGTGGAGGAGGCCGAAAGACGCCTGCATTTTGCCGAGCAAGACTTGGTGCAGAAAGAGAAGATATTCAACATAAAAAAACCGCTTTGGGAACAACAACTCATCGCGTTCATCGAATATCAAGAGGCGGAAAACGCCTATAATTTGGCCCGAATACAGGTCGAAATAGCCCGTCAGTATCTGGAAAATATGCGAACGGGCATCAAGGTCGAGCAAGTGGGGGTCACGCAGGCGCAATTGCGCGGCCTGCGCAATCGTTTGGACATACTGCGCCGGAAAGGCTTGGCCTTTGTGTTGCGCTCGCCTTTTTCCGGTTGGGTAGTGCCGGTGAACCTGCCCCCCGACGAGCAGCTCATCGTGGAGGAGGCGGGCGAATATGTGGTGCAAATCCCCGTGAAGACCGAGTATTTGCCCTATCTCAATGCTCAGGCCACGCTCACCGTGACCGACGTGCAGACGCAGCGCAGCTACACGGCTCAGCTGCTTTATAAGGGAAACAGAGTGGAGGTGCTCGACAATCGGCAAGTCTCCGTCCTGACGGCCATTGTAAAGCCTGACAGTCTTCAGACCCGATTGAGCACGGGTGTCTCCGCGTTGTGCCGCGTTGATTTCGGAAAAATCAATCAGCGAGCGTATCTGCGGCGGATATTGAAATTCAAATGGTAAGATGCGTTACGAATTCAAATACTTAGTCCCGGTCGAGCAATACGAGTCGCTGCGTGGCGCGGTGTTGCCTTTTCTGCGTCCCGATGGCTTTGCCGCCATGCAGCCGGATGGGCGGTACACGGTGCGCAGCATTTACTTCGACACGCCGGGTTTTGAGATGTACCACACCAAAGTGGATGGCGTGGCCCACCGCATGAAAGTGCGGCTGCGGGGCTACAACCGGGGCGATGCGTCGAGTCGTGTTTTCATGGAAATAAAGCGCAAGTACGAAAGCCCCATCCTGAAAAACCGTTGCGAAGCGCCTTACCGAGCCGTGTTGCAGCTATTCAAAAGGCAGCCGCTCGATGGGCTTCACGATGTGCTGAGCGACCCGGACAATGCCCGCCGTTTTTTTTACCAGATTTTGAGCCGCAACCTGCGCCCAGTAGTGAATGTGATTTACGAGCGTGAGCCATACCTCGGCATTCATTTCAACCCGGAAAACGACTTCCGGCTTACGTTCGATTTGCACCTGCGCAGCGTTGCCTATCCCTCGGTGGAAAAGTTGTTTCACGAATCGGGGACACAGTTTGCCTTTCCCGGCTTTTTCATCATGGAAGTAAAATTCAACCGCTATTGCCCTGCTTGGATAAAACCCATGTTGGAGGATTTTCAACTGCGCAAGGAACCGGCCTCCAAATATGTGGGAGCTATCAACGCCAACCCATTCATCAAGCCCAGTCGCTTCAACGATGCTTTCGCCAAAAGCGCATTTTTGTAAAATCGCAAATCGCAAATCGTAAATCGCAAAATCGCAAAATCGTAAATCGCAAATCGCAAATCGCAAATCGTAAATCGTAAATCGTAAATCGCAAATCGTAAATCGCAAATCGCAAATCGCAAATCGTAAATCGCAAATCGTAAATCGTAAATCGCAAATCGCAAATCGTAAATCGCAAATCGCAAATCGCAAATCGTAAATCGCAAATCGTAAATCGCAAATCGTAAATCGCAAATCGCCTCCCTCGTCCTAAACGATGATTGAAGTATATCAAAACCTGTCCGTGTTCCCCACCTCGTCCACCGACGTGTTGGCCAATCTGTTGGTGTCGCTGATTTGCGGGCTGCTGCTCTCGATAGTGTATCGGCTCACATACAGGGGGCCGTCCTACTCGGTCACGTTCGTCAATTCGTTGGTGCTCTTGAGCATTATAGCGGCTATTGTGGTCATGGTAATCGGCAACAACATTGCGCGGGCTTTTGGGCTGGTGGGTGCCATGTCCATCATACGCTTTCGCACCGCCATCCGCGACACGATGGACTTGGTGTTCATCTTCTTGTCGCTCGCGCTCGGCATGGCCTGTGGGGTAGGGCTAAGCGCGGTAGCCATTTCGGGTACTTTGATGGCAGGTTTGGTGGTGATTGCGCTCACGTTCACGCATTTTGGCGCGCCCCGCCGGAGACATTTTTTATTGCAAATCATTCACCACTCGTCCGAGCAAAATGACCTTTCGCAACCCCTCGCCCGTTTTTGCCGAAGTCTGAAATTGGTCAGTTTGAAAAACATCGGACTCGAAGACCTCACAGAGAGCAACTACCACATCACGCTCCGCGATGCGCGAAAAACAGAGGAGATGGTACGCGCTCTCCGCCAGACTCCCGGCGTGCAGCAGGTCAATGTCTTTTTTGACGAGGACGATTACAATCCGCCCACGATGTGAGGCTGGTTGCGGGCGCGTGTCGGTGAGAGGAGATCAACAAAGGCAGAAAAACCATCCTCACTCGCTGCGCAGCGATTCCACGGGGTTGACCAGTGCCGCCCGCAACGCTTGAAAACTGATGGCCACCATCGCCACCATCAGCGCCAAAACGCCCGTGATGGCAAACAAGCCCCACCCGATGCTCACCCGAAACGCAAAATCCTGCAGCCAGCTGCTCATGCCCCACCAAGCTACTGGCGCGGCCACGACAAAAGCGACCAGCACCAAGAGCAAAAAGTCGCGGCTCAGCAGCCCTACCACCGAACCGACCGACGCGCCCAGCACCTTGCGAATGCCGATTTCCTTGGTCTTTTGCACGGCTATCAGCGAGGCCAGCCCAAACAAGCCCAAACAAGAGATGAAAATCGCCAGCACCGCGAAGCCCTTGCACGTCAAGGAAAAACGTTGCTCACTGCGATAAAAATCGGCTATGGACTCGTCCAGAAAGGCTCCGTCGTACACTTGTTCGGGGAAGGTCTCATCGAACGTTTTTTGGATGGCGGCGACGGTGGCAGTCATGTTTTCGGGGCGGATTTTTGCCCCCGCCACGTTGTAGAATTCCTTGCGGGTAAGCATCACGATGGGTTCCAGCGTTTGGTGCAGCGAGTGCGAATTGAAATCTTTCACCACACCCACCACCTCCAGCCACTTGCTTCCGCCGAGGCGGAGTTCCTTGCCCAACACCTCGTTGGCATCCTGTATGCCGAGTTTTCGCAGCAGGGTCTGATTGACCACCACTTCCCGCATGGTGTCGCTGGGCTGAAGAATGCGCCCGGTTTCCAGTTGCAGGCTATAAGTCTTGAAATAGTCGGGGTCGCAGTATTTTATCGAAGTGTTGAACAGCGCGTCGTCCGCGCCTCGCCCCAAGGCGAAATTGCTTTGCCAATAGTTGCTGGAAGCGGGCGGGTCGTTGCCGAGGCTCACCGACTCCACGCCGGGCAGTTGCAGCAGTTTTTGTTTGAAAGTCTCAAAACGCGGTCTGCTGATGGAGTCGTTGTCCACTTGGACGGTATAGACCAAGTCCGGCTGGAAGCCCAAATCCATCTTGCGGATGTAGTCCAATTGGCTAATGGTGACGAGCGTGCCGATAATCAATGCCTGTGCGATGGCGAACTGCAATACGACCAATGATTTGCGGAGGGAGCCGCCACCAGCTCCACTGGGATTGGTGTTGTTTTTCAGGGCTTTGATGGGGTTGAAGCCAGCCAACACCAATGCGGGATAAAATCCAGAGCAAAAACTCACCACGACCAACACTACCGCAAGGAAAGCCCAGACCGCCAGATTGGAAAAGAACGGCTGCGAGGACGGCACTTCCGAAATATGCTTCAGCATCGGCACCGACAAGGATGCCAACACCGCTCCCAACGCCACCGCGATGAACACAATCAGCGTGGTCTCGCCCATGAACTGCCGCACTAATTGGCTGTGATTGCCGCCGAGTGTTTTGCGCACACCCACCTCTCTCGCCCGTCGCGCAGCTAAGGCCGTTGCCAAATTGATAAAATTGAAACAGGCCATGACGAGAATCAGCACCCCCACCAGCGACAGCACCCATAGGCGGCTTTTGCTGATGACATGGCTGCCGTTGATGCCAAAACGGTCGTCGTAGTGCAGGTCGGCGAGCCGTTGCAGCCGATGCTTCTTGCTAAAATTGGGGTTCTCCTTTTTGTACTCTGCTTGACCGACGGTGGCCAACACTTCGCCAGCTGCCGCCAACTGCCCTGCGTCGTGCAGCAAGGCGAAGACTTGGTCGTTGCTGCTGGTGCTGCCCCAATCATTGCCGTAGAAGTACCTGTTCGTGTTCTTTTTCAGGGTTTCGTACGATGCCATCAAATGGAAGGGGAAGTTGGTGTTGTCGGGCGCGTTGGCCACCACGCCCTTCACCGTGAGCAGCACGGCGTTGTCCATGAGGAGTGTTTTGCCGAGTGCGGCCTGCCAAGTGTCGAAGCATTTTTCCGCCATTTTCTGCGTCAGCACCACATAGCCGGGCTCGTCGAGCGCCGTTTCGGGGTCGCCAGCCAACCACTGCCAATCAAAAATTTTGAAAAAAGCAGGCTCCGCGAAAATGCCCAATTCGTGTTGGTCGTCCGTGTTGAATTTGCGGGTGGTCGTGCCGCCCGTTGCATCCGGCACGGTGATGGTGGGCCAGATTTCCTTGATGCGTGCATATTGCTCGAATTGTGGCACCGTGGTTTGGATGGCATCCATAGCCGGGATGGGGATGCCCGTCGTGTAGCCAGTGCCTTCGGTGGGGCTGTGCACTTCCGTCACCACGCGCACGATGCGGTCGTAGTGACGGAAGTGTTTGTTGAAACTCAGCTCGTAGTGTACGATGCGAAAAATGAGCAGACACGCGGCGATGCCTACGGCCAGACCGAGAATATTGATGGCCGAGTAGAGCCGGTTGTTGGAAAGGTTGCGAAGGGCAAGTTTTAGATAGGTCGAAAGCATATTATGCTTAGGTTTTTGTCTTTGGAAAAATGTCAAACACCCAATCCCTGTGCCGCTATCCCAATTTATTGACAATCAGAACTTAGCACAGCATTTGGCCAAAATAAAAATGCCCGAAACCGAACAAGAGCGTTCGATTTCGGACATTGGGGGTTTGTGTTCTTCATATCGCGCGCGGGTCTTGCGCTCCCGCGCATTCAGGCGCTCGTCACTCCTTCACCACCCGTTTCACCAGCAGTTCGTGGCCTATTTGGATTTCGAGCAGGTAAATGCCTTTGTCTTGTCTGGTCAGGTCCACCCAATTGCGAGCGGGTAGTTGCTGTTCAGAAATCAAGCGCCCGGTCACGTCTTTGAGGCGCACCGTGCCTTCCGTGAGGTCGCCCTTTATTTTGACGTAGCCAGTGGTGGGATTCGGGTACACGTCCACGCGGATGCTACCTTTGATAGCAACGCGCACGATAGGGGAGTGGGCGATAGTCCCGTCATAGTCTTCCTGTTTGAGCCGATAGTAATTGTTGCCATTGGAAGGCCGCGTGTGGCGGAAGGTGTAGTTTTTGAGTGCCGCGGAGGTGCCGTTGCCTCGCACGCTTCCGATACGGGTAAAGTTCACGCCATCGGCGCTGTGATAGACGTGGAAGTAGGCGTTGTCTTTTTCGGAGGCGGTTTGCCAGCTGAGCAGCGCGTCGCCATTGTCGTCGTGGGCTTTGAAAAAGGTCAGCTCGACGGGTAGGAGGGCGCAGGCGGCTTCTACTTGCGCTCGGTTGGCGCAGCCAGTGGCGTTTTGGTTGATGAAGGCGGTGTTGGCGGGGACATCCAAATAGTTGCATACGCCGTACGCCTCGCATTCCGAGAGAGATGAGTTGAAGGCAATGGTGAGTGGCCCGGTCAGCGTGAAGTCTCCCAAGCCGACCAAAGAGGTGAGCGAAGGGTTGTAGTCAATAATCATCTGCTTTTTCACGGAGTCGAGGCTTGGGAAGGATATTTCGGACAAAGAGTTGTTTTCGCTTATCTCGAAGTTGCCCCCTACCCGGCTCAAATTGGGAAAGCTCAGAGAGGTGATGTTGGGGCATAAAACGACCTCGAAATCCCATCCGTTGTTGAGCAGCCCGACTGTTTGCAAGCTGTTGAATGCATTGAGCGCCGTCATGGATGAGTGTCGCTCGATATTGAGATACTGACCGATGGATGTGACATTGTTCAACGTGTTGATGGAGGTCACCATGGGGTTCCAATTGATGAACACATATTCCTTTACTTCTTGCAAATTATCGAACACTCCCGCGAAATCTTGCAACACGTCGTTTTCGATGACGACGATGCTTTCCACGATGGTCAGTGCATTGCTCAGCCCGCTCAAGGTTTGCAAGCCATCGTTGTTCTGCACTTTTATGATGCCATCAATGGTTTGGATGCCGCCAAGCCCCTGCAAGTCGGTCAGCAGCGGATTTGCCTCTATGGTCAAGTCTCCGCCCATGTTGGCGAGGTTGTCGAGACCTGCGAGTGAGGTCAGGAGGGGGTTGAAATGGACATAGAAACTGCGTTGGAAAGCTGCCCCGGTCAGGTTGCTCAAGGGCGTGAGGTCGGTGATGTCGGTGGAGCCACCGATGGTGCCCACCTCGAAGCGACTTTGGAGCACTTGGCAGTTGGGCCAATCAATGGGGAATTGGTTCAATTGCGCTTGCGAGGTGATAAATTGGGCAGTGCCCGGGCACACGCCCGGTTGTGCGTTTGAAACAAATTGGGCAGAAACGAGCAAAAGAAGAAAGAGTGTTGACTTTTTCATCATCGAAGGAGGTTTTGCTTTAGTATTAAGTGTTTAAATGCTTGGTTTTTGTGGGTTCTTCACTATCAAGTAAAAACACAGAGGCACAGAGGGCTTGGTTTAAAAATCTCTGTGTCCTCCGTGTCTCTGTGTTGAATAAACAAATCACGTTGCTATTAAAACCCGTGGGTTTCACTTTCCCCGTTTCACCACCCGTTGGGTGATGGCTTGGCTGGGTGTGCGGATTTCCACAAGATAGATGCCATCGGGCTGCTCGCTCAAGTCAATGAGGGCGCTTTGGGCGAGCGAGCGGCGCAGCACTTCCCTTCCGGCAAAGTCTGTGACAACAGCGGTGTGGAGTTCGCCGTCCTTGAGGCCCCGCACGAATAGTGTGCCCTGAGTGGGGTTGGGGGCCAGCACGACCTCTTTTTCACCGCGCACCACCACGCTCACGATGTTGGAGTATTCAAATTTGCCATCGAAATCCACCTGCTTGAGGCGGTATAGGTGGGTGCCGGCAGCAGGGTGGGCGTGGCGGAAAGCATAGTCGTTGGCAACGGTGGAAGTGCCTTTGCCGGCCACTTTGCCGATGGTGCTGAAGCCCTCGGTGCCTTGTGTGCTGTGTTCCACCTCAAACCACGCATTGTCCTTTTCCGAGGCCGTCTGCCAGTTGAGCATCACGTCGCCCTGCTCCATTTTGCCGCGGAAATAGGTGAGTTCCACCGGGAGGAGGCCGCAGGCGATTTCCACCTGCGTGATGTTTTGGCAGCCGACGGCGTTGCCGCTTATGATGGTTGGGTTGGCGTTGTCAATATGTTGGCACACGGCTTCTGCCTCGCATTGGCTGAGCGAGGTGTTGCCTGATATTTCCAAGGTGCCTCCTATGGTGAAAAGATTGGTAAGGCCAGCGATGGAGGTGAGGGAGGGGTTGATGGAAATGGACAACTCGTTGGCGACACTTGTAAGGCTCACAAAATCGTCTATGCTTGACAACGAGGGGTTGTCCTGAATAACCATCTTACTGCCGCCAACGGTGGAAAGGCTGCCAAAAGCGTTGAGGCTGACCAATGATGGGTTTTCCTCTATTTCAAAATTGCCACCAACACTTGTGAGCGAGCCAAATGAGCTGATGGAACTTAGCGACTCATTGTAGGCAATTAGCAGGCCTGTCCCTCCTATGGTGGAGATGCCATCCAAGCCAGAAAGGGAGCTGAGGGTGTAGTTGTCCAATATCCAAACGTAACTGTTTATATTGCTTACACTTGACAATGCGCCCAAGTCATTCAGAGCAGCATTGTTTGCAATGTATATACTCGTCAAGGACGGCACGGCTCCTAAACCATCCAAGCTGGTTAGGTTGAAATTGTCTTCCACAAACAGCCCACCGCTTATGCTCGATACGTTGTTCAAGCCCGTTAGGTCACTCAGCGCATCATTGTCAGAGATTGTCAAAGAGCCAAAAGCGGTTCCAACGCTCGTAAGGCCCGAAAGCCCAGCCAACGTGCCCAGCGATGGGTTGCTTAAAATGGTCAAATTATTACTAATCGTTTGAAGGTTGGCCAAAGGAGTAAGGTCTGAAATGTCAGAACCACTAATAATCAAATTCCCGGTGAAGTCAATACAGGCTGGCGGGAAAGCATCCACTTCTGCTTGGCTGGTAAGTAATACGGGCGCCGTGGGGCATTGCGCATCCAAGTGAATCGCGCCAAAAACGGCGATGAAAGAGACGAGTAGATTCTTCATGTCGTTGGGAACAGTTTTTTTAATGATTAAACAATGCGTGAACACGAAGCAAAATGGCAACGGAGCATCACTCCTTCACCACTCGCCTTGTTATTTTTTGGTTGTTAGTCATTATTTCAAGGTGGTAAATACCGCTTGGCAGCTCGTGCAGGTCGAGCATGCTACCTCTCCAAGGGTCTTTGCGGAGCACTACCCGGCCCGTGAAATCGGTCACGACGACCGAACGCTCGTCGTCACCACTCAGCCCTTTCACGAACACTGGGCCATTCGTCGGGTTGGGATACACGCTTAGCTCTTGCTGGCCTCGCACGGTCACGCCCACGATATTGGAATATTCATGTTGGCCGTCAAAATCCACCTGTTTCAGGCGGTAGTAGTTTGGGCCAGTGGTGGGTTGGGTGTGTCGAAACGTGTAGTCTTGGAGGGTGTTGGAGTTGCCTTGGCCGCTTACTTTGCCGATGGTGCTGAATGTTTCCGTGCCTTGCGAGCTGTGTTCTATCTCAAACCACGCATTGTCTTTTTCGGTGGCGGTCTGCCAGCTGAGCACCACTTCGCCCTGCTCCATTTTGCCGCGAAAATAGGTCAACTCGACTGGCAATAGGCCGCAAGCAATCTCCACTTGCATGATGCTGTTGCAGCCAATAGCATTTCCGGTGATGGTGGCGGGGTCGCCATCGTCGAGGTGAGCGCAGACAGCGGCGGCCTCGCACTGGCTTAGCGAACTATTGCCAGTAATGGTGAGGGTGCCGCCTATGGTGAAGGGGTTGGTCAGCCCTGCCAAAGAGGCAAGCACATCGTTGTCGGTGATTTGCAGGTTGCCAGCGACCGATGTAAGGCTGCCAAAATCATCTATGCTGAGCAGGTTGGGGAGGCCGGAGATGACCATTTTGTTGGTGCTGGCGGAGCCGACCGTGGTCAAGTTGCCGAAAGCGTTGAGCGTCTGGAGGGAGTTGTTGTATTCTATTTCAAAGTTGTTGTTGACGCTGGTTAGGTTGGCAAATCCGTTGAGGGTGGTCATCGCGTTGTTGTCGCCGATATACAGGAAGCCGGGGCCGGAAGGCCCGGTCACCACTTGCGTCAAGCTGTTGAGGCCGTTGATAGCGGTGAGGCTGTTGTTGTTTTGAATAATCAAAAAACCACCGACAGAGGTAAGGCTGGATAGACCGCTCAAGTCTATTAAATTTGGGTTGAACGCTATGTATAGGTAGCTATTCAGGGTAGGAAATGGTCCTATGCCATTGAGCGAAGTTAGATTCTGATTGCTGTTCACGTTGAGCCAGCCCTGTATGAAGCTTACATTGCCCAATCCCGTGAGGTCGGTGAGCGCATCGTTGTTTTCGATGGTCAGTTCAAGACCGATGGAGGTTAGGTTCGACAGGCCGTTCAGGTTTGTCAGGCCGGGGTTGTTGCGGATGAAGATGCTGTTCGAGGTGGTCTGCAAATTGCTCAGCGCATCAATGTTGGTGATATCCGAAGCGCCCGAGCCGACACCGATGGTCATGCCGACAGTCAGGTTGATGCAATCGCTCGGGAAAGCGTCCACCGCAGCCTGATTTGGAAGGGAAAAGGGGGCTGAGGGGCAGCCTTGCGAAAAGGCGAGGCAAGTGCCAAGCATCAGCCAAAACAGTGTAACCAGTTTTTTCATGTCGTTGGGACGATAACTTTTTGATTTCAAGATTGCATGATGCGTATCATGCTCATTGTGTGATGACCGAGGCGGGCGCAACATTCGTTTATCGCCCATTTCACAAAAAAACAGGGCAAATGTACCCTATTCCTGTCAATATGCGGCTCATTTATTCCACCACCACTCGCCTCACGGTCTTTTGATGTTCTGTCAGGATTTCCACGAAATACACTCCTTGGGGCTGACCGCTCAAATCAATAAGGTTGTTTTCGGTCAGGTTCACGTTCAGGATGGGTCGGCCAGCGGCATCGCTCACCTGGGCGGTGCGGAAGCCATTGGGGTCGCCTTTCACAAACACGGGGCCGCGTGTGGGGTTAGGGTGGAGGCCAAGTTCGTCGTTGTTTTTCACGCACACCCGCACGATATCGGAACAGGAGAATGTGCCGTTGAAATCCACTTGTTTGAGGCGGTAGTAATTATCTCCCGGGGCGGGTTGTCGGTGCAAGTATTCGTAGTGGCTCACTGATGAGGTGGTGCCGTTGCCCGCCACTCGGCCAATGGGTAGAAAATCTTTGTTCTTAGCGGTGCTGTGTTCTATCTCGAAGTAGGCATCGTCTTTTTCCGAGGCCGTCTGCCAATAGAGCAGGATACCCTGTGTTGTTTGTTTTGCGCCAAAATGCGTCAGTTCTACTGGGAGCAACAGGCAGGCATCTTCCACCGCGTCAATGTCATGGCAGCCAGTGGCATTGCCACTGATGGAGGCGGGCTTGTTGGCATCCAGGTGGTTGCAAATCGCCAATGCCTCGCACTCGCTCAGGCTGATGTTGTTTGTGATGGCCAACGTGCCCCCGATGCTGAACTCACTTGAAAAATTGGTGAGCGAGCCTAATGAGCTGCAAGAGCTGATGATGAAATTGTCGGCCACCGTCAGCAAGCTGGGAAAGCCGCTCGTGCTGGCAAGCGCGTTGTTGTTATCGAGGCTCCACTGTCCGTTCACCGTGGACAGGCTGTTGAAGCCGCTGATGTCGGTCAGCGAGGGGTTGTCTGTGATGCTGAAATTGCCGTTCACGGTGTGCAAGCCGTTCAGCCCGCTGATGGAAGAAAGTTGTGCGTTGCCGTCAATGCTGAGGTAGCTGCCAGTTTCGCTGACGAGGTTGAGGCCGCTGATGCTGGTCAGGCTGTTGTTGTGAGTGATGACCAAGAAGGCATTGAAATAGTCGGGGCCAATCTCCGTGATGGTGTTGAGTGCGCTGATGTCGGTGAGGAGGGGGTTGAAGCCGACGTAGAGGTAGCTGCCGAGGCTGGGTATCGGCCCCAAGCCATTGAGCGTGGTCAGCACGGCATTGCCGGAGATTAAGAAGTGGCCGCCTATCCACGATAGATTTTCCAAGCCCGACAGATTGGGCAGCGCGTCGTTGTTGTTCAATTTGAATTCCACGCCGATGCTGGTCAGGTTGCTCAGCCCGCTCAGCGAGCTGAGCATAGGGTTGTCAATAATTTCAATACTGTTGGCAGTGGTAAATATGCCGCTCAGCCCGTCCAGATTCTCAATGTCGCTGCCCGAAATAAGCATTTTTACAGAGAGGTTGTGGCAATCCGGGTGGATGACGGGGAAGTTGTCCACTTGTGCTTGGGAGCTGAGGGTGAAAAAGCCGTTGGGGCAGCCGGGGGGCTGGGCATTCAGGGAAAACGTTGCGATGAAGGCAAGGAACGGGGGGATAAAAAACTGGCGCATAAAAGCGATTGAAAGAAAGGTGCTAAGTGTGAAAAATGGTTATGAAAAAAAAAGCGCCTTTTGGGCCGTTACATATAGCACCAAAAGGCAGGCCAAAAGTACCGCATCTTTGTTAAAGCCGTACTTTTGTTAAAAATGAAATTTATAATTCGTGCCAACGACTGTCGAGCGTGGCTAAAAGCGCGATCCGTTCCAAATCATGGTTATCAATCATGGCTATCCCAAAAAAATGAAAGGTTGAAATTTCTTGGCGTCTGACATTCAACCTCTTATTCAGGCAGAGATTTGAAATCGCCGCCTGAATGGCACACGTTTTCGACACTTTACTTCAACCCCTCATCTGCGTATCCAATAAGTGCTTCGCCAAAATTAAGCAAACCTATTTTTGACACAAACGATTGGCTCCCAATGCGTATGGCGGATTTGCAAATCCGCCATGCTACTCAAATCTTAGCGAGTCATGGTATAACTTGCGTTTTGGGAATGTTCGGCCCCAACTTGCTTATGATATTGGCCTCCAAGTTTCGCTCGCAAATCGCAAATCGCAAATCGCAAATCGTAAATCGCAAATCGCAAATCGTAAATCGTAAAATCGCAAATCGTAAAATCGTAAATCGTAAATCGTAAATCGTAAATCGCAAATCGTAAAATCGCAAATCGTAAATCGTAAAATCGCAAATCGCAAATCGCAAATCGCAAATCGCAAATCGTAAATCGCAAATCGTAAAATCGCAAATCGTAAATCGTAAATCGTAAAATCGTAAATCGTAAATCGTAAATCTTCTACTGGCTGACGATATTGGACTCCAAGCCGCCGCCTGATGAAGAAGTCATACTTTTGCTGCTTCCTAACTGCGTTTCAAACATGGGATTTCGCTCCACCATCATTCGCCCGTTTGCCAACCACATCGCCCGCTCCATTGACCGGTGGTCAGCCGACGCGGTGACGTGCCAAGAGAAGATTTTTCAACACCTTATCGCCCGTGCCACGAACACGGCCTTTGGGCGTGCTCATCGTTTTTCGGACATCAGGACTTACGAGGAGTTCAAACAAGCGGTGCCTGTGCGCGACTACGAGGATTTGAAACCCTATATCGAAAAAATAAAAGCGGGCGAAAAAGATGTGCTTTGGCCGGGGCGCCCTGCCTATTTCGCCAAAACAAGCGGCACCACTTCGGGCGTGAAATACATTCCAATGTCGAAAGAAAGCACGCCGCCCCATTTCGGCACGGCGCGAAACGCCTCTTTCAACTATTTCGCCCGCACAGGCAACGGGCGCTGGCTCGACGGCAAGATGATTTTCCTCTCCGGCAGCCCCGAATTGGAAACAGTCGGCGACATCCCGACGGGGCGATTGAGCGGCATATCCAACCACTTGGTGCCCGGCTGGCTGCGTACCAACCAACTGCCCTCGTGGAAGACCAACTGCATCGAGGATTGGGAAGAAAAACTCGAACGCATCGTGGACGAAACGGTGCACGCGGATATGCGCCTCATCTCTGGCATCCCCCCTTGGGTGCAGATGTACTACGAGCGATTGCTCGCCCGCACGGGTAAAAGCACCGTGAAAGAAATTTTCCCGAATTACTCCCTTTTCGTCTATGGCGGGGTCAATTTCGAGCCTTACCGCGCCAAACTTGAAGCATTGGTAGGCGGCCCGGTGGACAGCGTGGAGACCTATCCGGCTTCGGAGGGCTTCATCGCATTTCAGGATACGTTCGCTCATCGGGCGACTTCGGATGCTTCGGTACCGACGGGGTTGTTGCTCAACGCCGATGCGGGGATGTTCTATGAATTTGTGCCTGCTGACGAGATTTTCAAAGAAAACCCGACTCGGATTTGGCTGAAAGACGTGGAAATCGGGAGCAATTACGCGCTCGTCCTCAACACCAACGCCGGGCTTTGGGGCTACAACATCGGGGACACGGTGCAGTTCGTGAGCAAAGACCCCTATCGCATCATCGTCTCCGGGCGGGTCAAACATTTCATCTCGGCCTTTGGCGAGCACGTCATCGGCAAAGAGGTGGAAGAGGCGCTGTTGCCAGTGGCCAACGCTGCCGACATCCGTATCGTCGAGTTCACTGTGGCGCCACAGGTCAACCCACCTGAGGGCGGCCTGCCTTATCACGAATGGTTCGTCGAATTCGACAACCTGCCCGCCGACTTGGCTGCCTTCGCCGCCGACGTGGACCTCAGGATGCGGACGCAGAACATCTACTACGACGACCTCATCACGGGCGGCGTGTTGCGCCCGCTCAAAATCACCCCGTTGCGCCGCGACACGTTCCGTGCATACATGAAATCGCAAGGCAAATTGGGCGGGCAAAACAAGGTGCCAAGGTTGGCCAATGACAGGAAAATCGCCTCCGTCTTAGAGGGGTTCAAGTTGTGAAAAACGCCACTTCCGGCTTCTATTCTGCCTACATCACTCTCATCATCCGAAAATAAAGTGGCTTATGCGCACCCTCCTTCTCTCCCTGCTTCTTTTCCCAAAGGCCATCTTTTCGCAAAATGAAAACGCCGACATCCAGCCCAAACTCGTCGCCGACCAGACGTTCAAACTGGAAGGCAAAAGCGAGTTTATCTATGCCTTTGCCGAAGGCGACCAAGTCCAATTGATGGTGCAAGAACTGACGGGCAAAGCCATCAAAACAGTAGAGTTCATGCATTTCCCCGACCACTATGTGTACAGAGGCTATGAGCTCGACACGACGCTCCAACAAAACATCGTAATTGAAAAAACAGGCGTGTATCTGTTGCGCTTTCAAGGCAAAGGGCTGGGCAAAAAGGTGTGTCGCTTCACTTTGCACCGCATACCCGCCAATGCCGAGACGGCGCGGCTCAATACCCGCGTCGGGTGGGATATGTGGTCGAACCCCAACTACGCCGTGCGTAAACGCGCCGTACAGGTAGGCAAAAAAACAGACGTGGTGTCGTTAGGAGGGCAAGTGACAGTGTCGGCGAGCAAGTTCTACACCAAGAAACCCACCAACGTGTATCAATTCACTTTGCCGCCCAATACCGTGCAGTGGGCCTATCGCATCTCTGTGGGGCAAGCGACGCAAGAAGCCCGCCGCCGCGACGCGGAAAAACTCAAAACAGCCTTGCAAACCGGTGCGGTCAAACTCATGAGCGTGCAGCCTCAAACAGCACTCGCAGCCTTTGCGCTCGGTGCCGCGCTCGATATGACCGTTTCCTCGGCTGGCGAGGACGTGGAATATGCGCTGGTGGACTACGACAACTGGTCAAAATTTTCCAGCGGCAAGGAATATACCTCGTACATCCAGCAGGGGAGCGTCAGCGTGGATGTGCAGCGCCGTTACAAGCCGCTGCAAGGAACCTACTATTTCGCCTTAAAAAGCGACAATTGGGTAAATGACATCAATGTGAGTATTGATATCGAGGCCGTGACGGAGGTTCCCGTGTTCGAGACGGAAATTTATTTGGAATCCATCAGCGGTGGCAATTGAGCAGACAAAAATCCCCCCAATCCCACGATACCTGTAGCCCGGAATACCATTCTGCGATGATTTGAAATGCAGCCCATATAGTTGAGGGCTCACACAGCGATTCTCGCCTTGTCGGGTTCTGAGTGAGGTGTCATCTCGGAAGAATGGAGGGGTGACACCTCAAAAACAGGCAGAGGTGTCACCTTTTTTCGTTCCTCAAAAGATGACACCTCTTACAAACCGAGAATAACTGAGTGCTTACAACATCCTGCGCACCAGTTTGCCTGTTTTTTTCTCCTTCAATACCAGTACATGGCTGCCATCGTGGGTCAGTTCCTCGGTCAGGAACCAGTGGTCTTTGTCGTATTCCTTGAACGCTGAAATGACCTCCGTCTCCGCGCTGCCGCGCCACACCTCCAGTTTCACAGGTTCCCAACGGCGTGTTTGCGCGGATTTGTAGGCGGCATCGAGAATGGCATTTACCACATAACCGTCGTAGAACGTCTCGGCAGGTGGGCGGCCTTGTTCCCACGCTTCAAACATATCGGTGAACATGGCATTGTAGCCAAGTTCGTGAATCTCGTCGCCGACTGGGAAAATCCATCCGCTGGAGGTTTCGGATTTTTCGGCCACATAACCAGCGCCTTGCCCCGAAAGGAACATCTCAAAACCCGTGCGCAGGAAATTGTTTATCCAAATCGTGCCCTCCGACCCCATCACCTCGTCGCGCAAGTCAAGCCCGCCTCTGAATGTCCACGACACCTCGAATTGGCCAATGGCTCCACTTGCATAGCGCACCAACCCGATGGCGTGGTCTTCGGCATCAATGGGCTTCACCTGCGTGTCGGCCCAGCACATCACTTCCACAGGTCGCACATCTTTGCCGATGTAGCTGCGGGCGATTTCCACGCAATGGCAGGCGAGGTCGAGAATGGCGCCGCCGCCCGATTGGCTTTTGTCCCAAAACCAATCGGAGTGAGGCCCGGGGTGAGTTTCGCGGGAGCGTGCCCACAAGATTTTGCCGAGTGCCCCGCTTTGGATGGTTTTGAGTGATTTCAGGAATTTGGGGGTGTAGCACAAATCCTCCAAATAGCCGGCGAATATGCCTGCTTTTTCCACCGCTTTGAGCATTTGCAGCCCTTCCTTGGCGTTGCGCCCCAATGGTTTGGTGGTCATCACTGCCTTTTTGTATTTGGCGCAGGCCAACACGGCGGGTAGGTGCAGGTTGTTGGGCAGCGAGATGCAGACGATGTCCACGTCCTTGCGATTGATGGCGGCCGCCATGTCGGTGGTCCAGAAAGGCACGTCGTAGTCAGCGGCGAACTTGCTGGCCGATGCCTCGGTGCGCGAATAGACGGAAGTGATACGGTCACGGCTGCGCAGCCCGTGGAGGGAGTCGGCGTAAAAACGGCCTATAAAGCCGGCGCCGAGCATGGCGATTCTTGCCATAGGTTCGGTGTTGGTTTGGATGATTGTTGCTGGTTGGAAAAAAATGAACGTGGCGCTTGGGCGCTCGCTTTCGGGGCAAATGTATTTTCCAAGCGGGTTTTTGTGATGGTTTTTTCAAAAGACTTGTTGGGGTGGAGGGCTTTGAGTGGAGGGAATTGTCATTTTTTCGACTGGCAAGGCAAATTTTGCAATCGAAATCGGGTATATTCGGCGAAAAATTTAACGAAGCCGGTCGGAAAAAGGGCTTTGCCTTCGTCAAAGGTCTCCACCGCAACAAGTCTAAAAAAAAGCGGGCGACCACATATGGCCGCCCGCTCGATTCGTATTTTTTGGCAAAAGAAAGTGAATCAATAGTTCACGCCCAGTGCCTTCAAAGTTTCAAAGTCAAGGTTGCCCACAGGCAAGCCTTTGTCTTTTTGGAATTTGGTGAGTGCTGCTTTGGTGCGGGTGCCCATCACGTTGTCGGTGGGGCCTGGGTCGTAGCCAGCCTTGATGAGAGCCTCTTGGATTTGGCGGATGGTGTAGCCAGTCACGCGGTCGCCGCAGAGGACTTCGCGCCATTCGGTGAAACCGCCGGGTTTCACAAGGCGACGCTTGGTGACGGTGGCGTATTCAGCCGGGATTTCCTCCGTGCGGGTAGTGGCAGCGGCTTTCACGCCTCTCACTGTCACGGCTTTGTATTCAGCCGGGATGACTTCCTCGCGGAAAGTAGCGGGTGCTTTCAGCACTTGCTTGGTGACGGTGGAGTATTCGGCCGGGACTTCTTCCTCGCGGACGGTGGCAGGCGTTTTCAGCACTTGCTTTTTCACCGTAGCGTATTCAGCCGGGATGATTTCCTCACGAGTGGTGGCGGGGGTTTTCACCTTGCGCACCGTCATCGTTTTGTATTCAGCCGGGATGATTTCTTCGCGTGTGGTAGCCGGGGTTTTCACTTTGCGGACGGTGCGTGTGCCCATTTTGGCAGGAATCTGGACGGTGCGGGTGCAACCAGCGTCGGCTACGCCAGAGCCGTCGCAACCTTTGTTCACGCGCTTCGTGATGGTCTGATATTCCGCAGGCACTTCTACCAAGCACCAGACGAGGCAATCGTCGGGATTGGCGCTGAGGCAGCTGGCATCGGCTTTCTTTTTTACCCACTTCGTAGAGGCGGGCTTGATTTCGACGCGCTCGGTGACGGTTTCGTATTTTGGCTGCATCACTTCGATTTTAGTGGAGGCTGCTTCGATTTCGTACTGTTCGGTCACGTTTTCATACACAGCGGGTACTTCCACGAGGCGCTTGGCTTCCGGTTTTACCATTACTCTTTCCGTGACTGTCTCGTATTCGGCGGGCACCGTGATGAGGCGCTTGGTTTCTGGCTTAATCATAACGCGCTCATCAACCGTCTCATACTGAGCGGGCACTGGCACAAGGCGCTTGCTGGCGGCCTTGATTTCGACGCGCTCGGTGACGGTTTCGTATTGTGCGGGCACGGCCACGATGCGCTTGCTTTCTGCTTTCACCAGTTGCTGCTCGGTTTTGTTTTCGTACTCGGCAGGAACGGCGATGGTACGCGTGGCAGCAGGCTTCACTATGACCTGCTCGGTGACGTTTTCATATTGGTCAGGAATGAGGCATTTGGCGTAGCATTTACCTGGTTGGGCGTTGGGTGGCGCGTCGCCGGGCTGTGCGTTGGCGGCAAAAGCGATACCCAAACAAAGAGGAAGGACGAATTTCAATTTTCCCATGACGTGAATCGGATTTATGAACATGATTGTTTGATCTTGGCGTGAAAAAGATTTTTTCGGATGCCGGGCAAAAGTAAGCGACCCTGCTCGAAACAGGTAGCTCGATTGTTAAAATTTCAACTAAATTAAACTGTGTGCATCAGTTGCTTGGGGTAACAGACGAAATGCTTCGTCACTAGTTGTGTGAACAACGGCACGTCCGAACACTCGGTGATAGGACGCACGTCGCCGTTCTTGAAAAGAATTTTGATTTGGTCTTTTGCGTCGTCGTAAGCGCGGTTGCTTTCTGAGCCAGCATACACAAAGTGCTCTGGCAAGGCACTCTCGCCAAACACTTCCGCGACTTGCCGGTGAAACGCCTTCAACTGTGCGTCAGACACGGGCTGACTGCGCCATTCGAGGCGGAAAAGCCGGCGGTCGAGCAGGCCTTTAGAGAGGAACGAAAGGGTAAAATCATCGGCTTCCGACCAGTACTTGATGGCAGCCGTCACATCGTTGTCGTCGAGGAGGGCGAAGTGGGAGATAAGGTCTCCGGGTTCGATTTTGCGACCCTCCGGGCGATGCAGAAACCATGCCAAGTGGCGGGGCGCTTCCAAAGTCGTGCCCGCCACGGCCAGTTCGCGGGCACGCAACAGGGCGTGAATCAACATTTGCTCCGCAGCCACGCCTGTTTTGTGCAAATAGACTTGCCAGTACATGAGCCGCCGGGCTATCAGAAAT
This sequence comes from Saprospiraceae bacterium, assembly GCA_026129545.1. Classification (NCBI taxonomy): domain Bacteria; kingdom Pseudomonadati; phylum Bacteroidota; class Saprospiria; order Saprospirales; family Saprospiraceae; species Saprospiraceae bacterium. The sequence continues at coordinate 516,362 of JAHCHX010000003.1, read as the reverse complement.
TTCTCAATGCTGTAAATGCCTTTTTCCTCCACGACCAATTCGCCATCGTGCACGGCCAGCATTTTGATGATGCGGTCGTACCCGATGACGCCCTCGCTCACCCCCGTGAAAAAACTGTCGCGGTTGAGATAGTCCATGCGGTCCATATCCAACTGCCCCGACACCAATTGGTGGAGAAATTTTTTGGGATGTTGGTTCTGAAAAATCTCAATCGCCAGCGAAAGCTGCCCTTCAAATTGACGATTCATCTCCTCCATGAAAAGAATGGAGATTTCCTCGTGGTGCATATCCACCAGCGTGTGCTCCAATGCGTGCGAAAAAGGGCCGTGGCCAATATCGTGCAACAAAATGGCGACATTGACCGCCTCTGCTTCCGCCTCGCTGATGTCGGCGCCTTTAAAACGCAACACCTCCACCGCCTCCTGCATCAAGTGCAAGGCTCCCAGCGCATGGTGAAAGCGGGTGTGTAGGGCACCCGGATAGACATAAGGGGCCAAGCCCACTTGCCGGATGCGCCTAAGTCGCTGAAAATAGGGGTGGTCAATCAAATCGAGCAGCAGGCCATAAGGCACCGACACAAAGCCATAGACGGGGTCGTTGAAAATTTTCTTGCGGCTGTTCATGCTTGCGGGTTGACGCTGCAAAGGTGACAATTCGCCATTGAGATGTGAAATTAAGTTTTCCGCAGGCATTTGCTCACAACGCGAACTCGCAATTTCTTGTGTGTCAAGTTGTTTTCCAAAAAGTTTAACCGTTCGGTTAAAAATTGTAGGCTTAACCCTTGACAAATTGGAAAACTGCCCACACCTTTGCCCCGTGTTTGACCAAATGGTTAAACCTAAAAGATAAACTTGATGGCTAAACGAGAAAGTCAGGCCCCCGGCGACAGCACCGAGCAAAAAATCTTCGATGCGGCGCACGAAGTCTTCACCCAAAAAGGCATGGATGGCGCTACCATGCAGGAAATAGCCGACCATGCGGGTATCAACAAGGCATTGTTGCACTATTACTACCGCACGAAGGAGAAACTGTACGAGTCGGTGGCGCGGGCGATTATCGGCAGGGCGATTCCGGCGATTCGGCAAATCATAGAAAGCGAGCTGCCTTTGGAGGAAAAAATCAGGCGCTTCATTGATGCCTACATCAGCATCATTTCCCGCAATCCTTTCATCCCTTTGTTCATCATTTCGGAGGTCAACAAACACCCGGAGCGATTCATAAACAGCATCTTGCCGAGCGACTTGCCCAAACCGCAGTTCTTTTTCAATCAAGTGGAGGCCGAAATCGCCGCCGGGCGCATCCGCCCCGTCAGACCACAGCATCTGATTGTCAATGTGATTTCGATGTGCGTGTTCCCCTTTGTGGGCAAGCCCATGATGCGTATGCTATTGGGCATGAGCTCCGGGGAAATGCGAGTCTTTCTGGAAGAAAGAAAAGAAGAAGTGACGCAGTTTGTGATGGCGGCTTTGCGCCCCTGAGCATCACGGAATTTTGTCAGACAAACTATCTCATTAACAACAATTTTTGAATCATGAAAACACTTCTGAACATCGAGGAATGGGGCATCTTTTTGCTGTGCATTTTTCTTTTCAGCCGCCTGCCCTTTGCGTGGTGGTGGTTTCCCGCCCTACTGTTGCTGCCTGACATCGGGATGCTGGGCTACCTCGCAGGCCCCCAAGTCGGTGCTTTTGCCTACAACTTGTTGCATCACAGAGCAGTGGCGGCTATTGTCGCGGCCTACGCGCTTTGGTCGGACAAAGCCCATTGGAAGTTGGCCGCCCTCATCCTCTTTGCGCATATTTCGATGGACCGGGCCTTGGGCTACGGGCTGAAATATGAGGACAGTTTCCATCACACGCATCTGGGCTTCATCGGAAAACAGAAAAACGCAGACTAAAAATTAAGCTATGAAAATCGTCCTCTTTGTCCTTGGCCTGACCTTGTTGGTCGTGTCCAAGGGACTTTCTGGCGACACACTCACTGTGCAGCAATGCCGCGAACTCGCCGTGCGGAACAGCCCTTTGCAACAAAAAAAACTTTACGCGGAGAGTATTGCGGCCCTGCAAATCAGGAACTTGCAAAGCAACAGCCTGCCGCGCATCCACATCGGCGCACAGGCTTCGTGGCAGAGCGACGTGTTCAGGTTTCCCGTCGAAAACCCGTTGTTCGCCGTCCCCGACATTCCCAAAGACCAATACAGGCTCTCGGTGGATGTGGCGCAACGCATCTGGGACGGTGGCGCTGACCACTACGCGCGTCGTCAACGCGACCTCGAACGCGACCTCGCCGCCGCACAGGTGGAGGTGGACGTGTTTCAGCTCCGCGAGGTCGTGACGGATTTGTATTTCAAAACCCTCTTGTTGCAAGAGAACGCTGCCGTGCTTGATTTGTCAAAATCAGAATTGGCAGCACGACTCAGGCAAGCGGAGGCCGCCGTGACGGAGGGCGCAGCCTTGCGCACCACAGCCGACCAAGTGAAAATTCAACTGCTTAGAACGGAGCAGCAAATCGCTGAGCTGCAAGTGGACAAACAGACGCTCATGGAGATTTTGGCCAAGTGGGTCGGTCGGGAAAATACGGACTTCCAACTGGCGGCTCCGCTGTGGTCAGAGATGCCTTTAAACATCGAAAAACGCCCGGAACACAGGCTGTTCACCCTTCAGCAAAGCATGTTTCAACTACAAAAAGACCGCCTTAACCTGTCGCTACAGCCGCGTATCGAAGCCTTCGCCCAAGGCGGCTTTGGCCGCCCCAATCCCTTCAATTTTTTTGAAACCGGTTTTGAGCCTTTTGCGCTTGTCGGACTACGCGCCACATGGACACCATTCGATTGGGGCACTCGCAAACGCGACGCGCAAGTGCTTGATTTGCAGATAAAAACCGTGGAAGCGCAACGCCTTGCTTTTGACCAACGACTGGAGGCAAGCACCATCAAGGACTTTTGGGATTTGAATGTGAAATACCGCGAACAGCTGGAAAAAGATGAGGCCATCGTTCGACTGCAAGAAGACATCGTAAGTCGTGCTGACGCTCAGGTAAAAAACGGCGTGATGACCGCGACGGACTACCTGACTCAACTGAATTTGCTCACGCAGGCGCGGCTGCTGCGAAAAACGCACGAACTGCAAGCGGCGCAGGCACGGGAAATGCTGGCTGCCAAACTCGGAAACTAAAATGTTGATTTTCAAAATTTAGAATCATGAAAACCAGTCTCTTAAAATACATTCTCTTCGTCGGAGTCGCCTTCTACGCCTGTCAAAGCGCTGCTCCCAAAGCCGATGCCTACGGCAACTTTGAAGCCGACGAACGCGTCGTCAGCGCCGAGGCCTCCGGCAAAATTCTCGTGTTGGATATTGAGGAAGGCCAAACCTTGAAAGCAGGCCAGCAGGTAGGCGCGATAGATTCCGTCCAACTGCTGCTGAAGCGCGAACAGCTGCACGCCAGCATTCGCGCCGTCGCCGCCAAAAGCCCGGCCATCCGCACGCAACTCGCTGTTTATGAAAAACAAATGGCTTCCGTCCGCCAGCAACTCGCCACGCTCGAACGCGAAAAACACCGCGTGGAAAATCTCCTGAAAAGCGACGCGGCCACACCCAAACAACTCGACGACCTGAACGCTCAAATCGAAGTGATGCGCAAACAAATGGACGTGATTCTGGAGCAAAAATCGGCCACGAACTCCTCGCTCACGACCCAGCAAAGCGGCCTGCTCGCCGAAATCCTTCCGCTCCAAAAACAAATCGCCCAACTCGACGACCAGATTGCCAAGTGCCGCATTGTCAACCCATTGGACGGCACGGTGCTGGTAAAATACGCTGAGCCGAGCGAGGTCACGGCCTTTGGAAAACCGCTGTACAAAATCGCCGATTTGAACAAGATGACCTTGCGCGCTTACGTCGCAGGCAACCAATTGGGCACGGTGAAAGTCGGCCAACAAGTCAAAGTTTTTATAGACGAAGCAGGTGGCGCGCAGCGAGAACTTTCGGGAAAAATCATCTGGATTTCGCCGAAAGCCGAGTTCACGCCAAAAGTCGTTCAGACGAAAGACGAGCGCGTGAATCTTGTTTATGCCATGAAAATCAGCGTTCCCAACTCCGACGGTATTTTGAAAATCGGAATGCCTGCCGAGGTGCGGCTTTGACAAGCGTAGAGTAGTTTTTTGACAGGATTTACATGATTAACAGGTTTTTTCTTTGTCGGCTTCGCCGACCTTTCTCAAAAAATGTCCTTCAAATCCTGTAAACCCTGTCAAAAAAACACTACTCCTGTCCCCCCCCTTTAGGGCGATAGACACGGTACTTGCGCTTGACTTCAACTCCATCAGGACCAAAATTGATAAGCAGCCCGACATCGGTTTTGGTAGCGGTCAGGTAATTGACAAGTTGGACTTCATGCTCTTCCAATAGGTGGCGAACAGATTTCAATTCGACGATAATTTGTTTATTCACAACCAAATCCATCGCAAACTCGCCGACGATATGTTCTTCATAAAACACCGTAAGAGCCACTTGTTGTGCACATAAGAGGCCATGTTTAGGCAACTCAATCACCATAGAGTTCTCATAGATTTTTTCTGAAAAACCGAAACCCAAAGTGTTGTAAACCTTATAAGCAGCAGCGATGATTTTGGAAGTGAGCGGGTCATTCATGGCAAGTTTTCATTTTGAAATTAAAAATCCAAATATCCTGTAAACCATGTAAATCCTGTCAAAAAACCACTCTACGCTATGTCAAAAGCAAAAATAACAGCCGAGAACCTGTCGAAATCCTACGGCAGCGTGCAGGCCATCAAAGACATAAATCTGTCGGTGCAGGAGGGCGAAATCTTCGGACTCATCGGCCCCGACGGCGCGGGCAAGACGACCTTGTTCCGCATCCTCACCTCGCTGTTGTTGCCCGACAGTGGCGCTGCGACAGTGGCTGGCTTGGATATCGTCAAGGATTACAAGCGATTGCGCACGGTCATCGGCTACATGCCGGGGCGGTTTTCGCTCTATCAGGATTTGACGGTGGAGGAAAATCTCGAGTTTTTCGCTTCCGTTTTTGGCACGAGCATTCGGGAAAACTACGCTCTCATCGCACCGATTTATGTGCAAATCGAGCCGTTCAAAGACCGTCGCGCCGGGGCGCTTTCCGGCGGCATGAAGCAAAAACTCGCCTTGTGTTGCGCCCTCATTCACAAGCCCGAAGTGTTGTTTCTCGACGAACCCGGCACTGGCGTTGACCCTGTGTCGCGCAAGGAATTTTGGGATATGCTCCGCAATTTGCGGCAGCAAGGACTGACCATGCTCGTCAGCACGCCTTACATGGACGAAGCCGAATTATGCGACCGCGTGGCCTTGATTCAAAAAGGCGAAATCATGGCGCTCGACACGCCGCAGGGCATCACTGCCTCGTTCCGGCAGCCGTTGTACGCCGTGCGTTCCGACAATATGTACCAGTTAATCAAAGACTTGCGCGAGTTCGAAGGCGTGGCGGATTGTTATGCCTTTGGGGAGTATGCGCATTTGAAGTTGGAGCAACTTTCCGAAAGTTTCCAACTTTCGGAAAGTTCGATTCATGAGTTTTTACTTTCCAGAAACCACCGCAACATCGAAGTAAAACCCGCCGAAGCGACGGTGGAGGATTGTTTTATTGAACTGATGAAAAATTGAAAAACTGCCATGTTCCGCTCACTCTTTTTATCAAGCCTCATGTTTTTTCTGTTTGCAAAAATCAATGCCCAGACTACGCTCAATGAAGCAGTTGTAAGACTCCGCCAATCTGGTTTTGCTGACGAGAACACTTGGTTGTACCCCGAGTTTGAGCCTCGGTCGAACCGAATCAAAATAAGCAAGACCATCAGCGACTGTGGCAGGCAAATAGCCGTAGTAGATGCTTCCACAGGAACAGTCACGTTGAGCGACACAATGTTAAAATGGTCTTTTTGTACAAAGCTGGAAGAGCGTGTCAAAACAGCGGCTTTGGTCATAGAAGGAGAATGTATAGAACAAGCGCCAGCATACAAAAAAACTGCCGGCAATTGGCCCTCCGCGTACACGCCGCATTTGATAAAAGTGTTCAAAGTGTTCAAAGGCGAACCAATGGGTGACACAATAGTAGCGATTCGTTACGGAGGAAGATTGCCCGACGGGAGTGATGTAAGCCTTTCGCACGGTATGCTTGACTTGCCGGATCCGGGTCAACGGGCGATACTTTTTTTGGCCGATTTTCAGGAAAAAGAATATCACGACATGGGCGCACGTCTCAACCGCTACCCCAAATGGGCAGGTGTCGAAAACTCAATTTTTATCACAGCCCCTGATTTGCCGCCTGCTTGGGAAATGGTGCATATCGAAGACAACCTATATAAAAACTTGGAAAGAATAACCGGACAACCCCGTCAGATTTTGGGTCACCCCATTTGGCATCTTGAAAAAATGCCTCCCGACAACGAAAAAAAACCAGAATATTGGGAAGAACCGGGCATTCAATATACATTTCAATACGCTAAAATTGATGCGAAACAGCCGGATGTGTTCCATCTGCGATTGAAGCTCCAATCAGAGTTGGACAACACCTACCCTGTGCAAGGCGAAATACGACTTCGCTACAATCCCATTGTATTCGGCAAAAAAGCGATAAGCAACAAAACAGCCGTTTACTCTACTCAGGTCTCCAACTATTCATTTGGCGCTGAAAAATTGCACCGGGCGGTTTTCCCCCGCTCCTATGAAGTGACCGTTCGAGACAGCGACGATTCTACTTTGATGATTCGCTTCCAGCGAAATGACTCTATAACCCAACCTGTCATGTTACCTTATACGGATGGCTTCCCATGGCTGGATTTTACAATTAAAATACAAAACTATGAGGCCAAATCAGGTTTACAGTTGATGATTCCATCTGATTGGGAAGAGCAAAACCGCCACTTTGACTATGAAAAAAATACAATTGTGCCGTATCGCCACATCCGCACCGCGACGCTGCCCGATGTGCTGCTCAGTTATTTTTTAAAACCCCGAATAGACCGCTTCCACCCCGATACAGTGGCAGCCGGTTCAGCGCAGGTAGTGACCGTGGAAGGCCAATATCTGCTCTCTGAAAAAACATGGATAGGCATTCCCTGCCAACAAGGTCATTGTTTTATCAAGGAAGAAAACATCATCGAACTGACCGAAAACTGCATCCGCTTCATCGTGCCCGTCGCCGCAGAAGGGAGCGTTGGAAGAGTGGAAAATATACCCCTTGCTTCTGCGAAATTCATGGTGCTGAAGCAGACAGGAAATTCACAAGCATTCGACTATACCCGAACGCCCCTTGCTATTATCCGATAAACAGCAAAGTTTGACATGATGAGAGTCGCCACCATCCTGATTTTCCTGAGTTTGTCTTGTGGAAGTATTGCAAGCGCACAGGAAAAATGTCTCATGCCACAAGGCTGGTATGGCTTGAGCCCGTTTGGATGGAACCCCAGTACAATGGCAGACTCAACCATGCGCCAACTCGCGGCAATAAAAATCACTTTGAAAGTAAATCACAGTTGGGGCGCCGGCGATGAAGAATTTGCAATTGAATACGAACGCCGAGACACGTTTTTTGCCACTCGCAGTGCTCGCTACCAATACAGCGGAAGAGTTTATCCGCCTAAGCGGAAGGGAGAAGGGGCGGTTGTAAGCGACACATTTTTTAAGCGAAGTTTCCAATCAGAACACTTGTCCTCGGTGCTTAAAAACATTCAACAACCTTCCCCATATTGGAACGAATCCGATTTTGGATATGTAAAATCAAAGTTCCGAACAGACTTGACTCATTTGATTCGGGAAAGATGGAGCAACTACCGCACCTGTGACGATTGCAGCTATCACTGGTTGGAAATTCAGTTTTTAAAAGACGGAAAACAAGCGGCTGCGATAAGCATAAACTTCGATTCGGGTTTTCGGCTGCCAAGGGTTGAAGACACAGCATTGAAAGCATTTCAAGTCAGAAAAATGCTCGAATGGATGTACCTCTATCAACTCAGTCACTTGTTTTTCCCCGATGATGTGGCTTTAAACAAATCGCATTTTCAAGAAAAAAGAATACACGAACTCGCTATTTGGGCAAAGCATTTTTTCCCCGAACTCAACAAATAAAAAATCCTGCAAATCCTGTCAAAAAAACAGCCATGACCAACATCATCTCCACCCACCAACTCACCCGCACCTTCGGCAAATTCACCGCCGTGGATGCCATCACGTTCGAGGTACGCGAAGGCGAAATCTTCGGCTTTCTCGGCGCCAACGGTGCAGGCAAAACAACCGCCCTGAAAATCCTCACCGGCCTGCTCTCGCCTTCGAGCGGTTCGGCGACGGTGGCGGGTTTTGATGTGGGCAAACAGCCGGAACAAATCAAACGCCGCATCGGCTACATGAGCCAGAAATTCAGCCTTTACGAAGACCTCACCGTGCGCGAAAACATTCGGCTCTATGGCGGGATTTACGGCCTTAAAATGTCGGAAATCAAGTCAAAAACGGCTGTTTTGCTCGAAAAACTGCAAATCACGGAGGAGGCGGACAAACTCGTCGGCTCGCTGCCGCTGGGCTGGAAACAAAAACTCGCCTTCTCCGTCGCCCTGCTCCACGAACCGAAAATCGTATTCCTCGACGAACCCACGAGCGGCGTGGACCCGCTCACCCGGCGGCAGTTTTGGGAACTGATTTACGAAGCCGCCGCCAACGGCGTGACGCTCATGGTGACGACGCACTACATGGACGAGGCCGAATATTGCGACCGAGTTAGTATCATGGTCAGCGGCAAAATCGAAGCGCTCGACACGCCGCGCGCGATGAAGGCCAGTTTCGGCGCGGAAGACATGGACGAGGTGTTTCGGAAATTGGCGAGGGGCGTATAGTGATGAGTTATGAATGATAAGTACCGAGACGAAGGTATTCAAGCATTTCACACGACGACAAAACGGCACAAAAAATTGATTATCAGAAGAATAAAATCGTAGTGTCGCCGTGTCGTTGTGTGAAACAAATCTGTTCCGGTACTTAAATGATGAATTTGATGTCTCTGAAAATACGTTTACGAAACCTTTTTGAGGTTTCGTAAACGTTCAAATAACCAACAGGCAATGAAGTTACTAATTAAGAATCTGCTCTTCACACTCGTCATTCCCGGCACGGTGGCGGTCTATTTGCCGATATGGTTGGGCCGTCGAAGCGACGGCTTGCACGGCTGGTGGACTTGGCTCGGATTGCCCGTAATCCTGTTCGGCCTCACCATTTTGCTGATTTGCGTCTGGGACTTTATGAAAAAAGGCGAGGGTACGCCTTTCCCGCTCGATCCGCCGAAAAAATTGGTCACGGCGCAACTGTACCAATACTCGCGCAACCCGATGTATCTCGGCATTATGACGGCTTTAGTAGGCTGGTCGGTGTGGTACGCGAGTTGGCAAGTGCTGGCTTACAGCCTTGTCGTTTCCGCCATTTTTCATGTGTATGTAAAAGCGATTGAAGAGCCGTTTTTGAAAAAACAATTTGGAGAAACTTATGAAGAATATTGCCGTAAAGTGCCGCGCTGGATTTGAGTCCGAAATCATCTTTATCCTGTCAAAAAAACGCCCCAAACCTGTCGAAAAATGAATCGCTTCGCAGCCTTTATCAAAAAAGAATTTCGCCACATCCTGCGCGACCGGCGCACTTTGCTCATCCTGTTCGGGATGCCGGTGATGCAGGTGTTGCTCTTCGGTTTTGTGCTCACCAACGAAATCAAGGACGCCGCCGTCGCCGTGCTCGACCCTTCGAAGGATTCGGAGAGCATTGCGCTGGTGAACAAACTCACGTCGAGCGGTTATTTCAAGTTGGAAAAAAATCTGACTTCGGCAGAGGATTTAGAACCCGCTTTTCGCACGGGTAAAATCAAAATGGCCGTCGTGTTTCCCGACAATTTTTCCCAAAAACTCCAGACCGGCGAAGCCCAACTCCAACTCGTCGGCGACGCCAGCGACCCAAACACGGCGACAACTTTAGTCAACTACGCCAACGCCATCGTCGCTGATTTTCAACAAGAAAAAACAGAAACGAGCGGCATCATCCATCATTCATCATTTATCATTCAGACAGAGTCGCGTATGCGCTACAACCCGGAACAGAAGGGTGCTTTCAACTTTGTGCCGGGCGTGATGACGCTGATTCTGATGCTCGTGTCGGCCATGATGACTTCCATCACGATTGCGCGGGAAAAGGAATTGGGCACGATGGAAGTCCTGCTCGTGTCGCCTTTGAAGCCGATTCAAATCATTTTGGGAAAAACGGCGCCCTATCTCGCGCTCTCGTTTCTGAACGCCGTCGTCGTTGTGTTGCTCGGCATTGTCGTGTTCGGAATGCCAATGAGTGGCTCGGTGTTGTTGCTGGCGGCGGAGTGTTTGCTCTACATGTTCGTCGCTTTGTCGCTCGGCATTTTTATCAGCACACGGGCGAAAGACCAGATGACGGCCATGTTCATGTCGGCGCTCGGCCTGATGATGCCGACGATGTTGCTGTCGGGTTTCATTTTTCCCCGCGAGAGTATGCCTTTGCCGCTGCAAGTGATTGGTAATGCGATACCTGCGACGTGGTTCAACCCTATCGTGAAAGGCATTATGATAAAAGGCGTGGGCCTCGAAGTGTTGTGGAAAGAGACGCTCGTGTTGGGCGGAATGGCTTTGTTTTTTCTGGGGTTGAGCATGAAGAATTTTAAAGACAGGCTCACTTGAAAATTTCTCCCAAGTTCAATTCGATGCCGAGTTTTTTATCTGTTAAGGTTTCTTTTTTGGTAAAAACCTCAAAATCATCGGGAGAGTAATAGACATAAACCGTCAGGAAATCAGGCAGCACAATCCAATACGACTGAACACCCGCGCCGAAATACTCTTTGAGTTTTTGCATCAGTTCGGAGGTGCTTTGGCTGGGCGACAAAATCTCGACAAGCCCCAAAGGCATCTCGGTCATTGCGGTTTCGTCGTCGCCAGGCGTGAATTCTACTTGGCGGTAAAAAGCCAAATCTGGCACCCGGTCGCGTACGGGAAAGTCAATGGTGAGTTCGGGGAGAATCCTGAATTGAGGGTTGCGGGGCTGGATAGCCAAAAGCAGGTTGGCTTGGACGATAGCATGATTTTTACTTGGCATGGGCTTACCGCGTTCGATTTCGTAATCCGATAAAGTGAGTACTTCTTCCATTTTTCGATAAAAAATTTCGCTCCAAAAATAAAGACATTTTCTGACAATGCGTACCATCCTTTTTCTCGTCCAAAAAGAATTTTTGCAAGTTTTCCGCAACAAAACGATGCTGCCCCTGCTGCTCGTGATGCCGGTGGTGCAGACGCTGCTGCTCTCGTTCGCGGCCAATTATGAGGTGAAAAACCTCGCGCTCGCCGTCGTGGACCACGACCTGTCGCCTGCTTCGCGGCAGTTGACCGACAAATTCAGCGCGTCGGGTTATTTTCAGGTGAAACAATTTTCGCTCGCCGCCAAAGATGCGGACCGCTCTATGGCCGCTGACAAGGTGGATTTGATTTTGGAAATACCTGTAAACTTCGAGCGCGACCTCGTGCGCGAAAACAAAGCGAGCATTTCGCTGACGGCCAACGCCATCAATGCCACCAAAGCCGGCCTCGGCATGGGCTATGCGCAAAACATCGTCCGCGATTTCAACGTGGATTTTTCTCAAAAATGGACACCGCGCTTGGTATCCTCTCTGACGAACAACGAACAACGGACAACTATCAACATCGAATACTCCAATTGGTACAACCCCCGCCTCGATTACAAAACCTTCATGGTGCCGGGTATTCTGGGTGAAATTGTGGCCTTGATAATTTGCTTTTTAACGGCACTGAACATCGTGCGCGAGCGCGAGCTGGGCACCATCGAACAACTCAACGTGACCCCCTTGCGCAAATGGCAGTTCATTCTCGGGAAATTGCTCCCGTTTTGGCTGCTCTCTCTGGTGATGATGACCTTGGGGCTGGCAGTGGGCAAACTCGTGTTCGACATCCCGATGCTCGGCAGCCTGTGGCTGGTGTTCGGTTACACGGCGGCGTTCACGCCCTGTATGCTCGGTCTTGGTTTTTTGATTTCCAATTTTTCCGATTCGCAGCAACAAGCCATGTTCACCGCCTGGTTTTTCCTCCTGATTTTTATCCTGATGTGCGGACTTTTCACGCCGGTGGAAAGTATGCCGCAGTGGGCGCAGTGGCTGAACAAACTCAATCCTGTGGCATATTTTGTGGAGTTTATGCGGCTTGTGTTGCTCAAAGGCGCAGGCATTCAGGACATCAAAGGCAATTTTTTCACGGTGCTGACTTACGCGGCTGCCGTGAACGGGCTGGCTATCTGGACTTACAAAAAGCGTGCATGAGCGCGATGCGGCTGAATCTGAACGGATTGCAAAATACCTTTGGATTTCGGAAAGGCTCCCGACCTTCGCGGCAGCGAAAAATGCCTTGCCAATGCTCTACAAACTTTTCAAGTCCATCCGCAACGAAGCCGAATTCAACGAATTGCTCCACCTGACGTTTACTGAACACGAACGTGCCATGATGCTGGAGCGCTGGAAAATCTTCGATGCCTTCGACCGCGGCCTGACACAGCGTGCCACCGCTGCCGAAGTCCCGTGCAGCATCGTGACCGCCACTCGCGGCGCAAAAGTGTATCGTGAAAACAAGGAGGCCATCAAGAAGTATCTGGAAGTGTGGAGAGGGTAGGGGGATTTGGGATTTACGATTTGGGATTTACGATTTGCGATTTACGATTTACGATTTACGATTTACGATTTACGATTTACGATTTGGGATTTGTGATTGCTCGCATGGCTGAACGCAGCGGACGGGATTTGTTCGAAGGTTCCAAATGTTCTGGTTTGCCAAACTGCTTTTAGAAAAATGACCAACAAAATCATTCGTCGCGTTATCGTGTTGGGGGCGGTCTCCATGTTGAGCCTGCTTGCCGTGCAGTCCTATTGGGTGTTGCGCACATGGGATTTGCAGGAGCAAGAGTTTAGCCGCAAGGTGACGCTGGCACTGATAGACGCGGCCAATGACCTTTCACAGGCCACGCCTTTCGAGTTGCCTTCTCAGGACTTGATTGACCGGCTCTCGTCCAATTACTATGTGGTGAACGTGGACAACGACTTTGACCCCAACACGTTGGAGTTTTTTCTGCGAAAATCTTTTGAAAAACAAGGGCTGCACGAAGACTTCCAATATGGCGTGTTCGACTGTTCGAGCAAACAAATGGTGACGGGGAAGACCATCGAATACAACAAATCCACACCCTTCGGAGCAGTGCAACTGAAGCAGGACGAAGCCTTGCCGCCGCACACCAAGACCGAACTGAACTACTATTTCGGGGTGCGTTTCCCCGACAAAAATGCCGCTATTCTGAGCAATATGTGGCTCGTCATCATTTTCACGGCGCTGATGCTCGTCACGCTGGCGTTCTTCATTTACACGATGTTTGTCATTTTGAGGCAAAAACAACTCTCGGAGCTACAGCGCGATTTTATCAACAACATGACCCACGAGTTCAAAACGCCGATTTCGACCATCAACATCTCGACAGACGTTTTTCTCAACAACGAAAAAATCAAGGAAGACTCGCGCCTCAACCGCTACTCCCACATCATCAAGGAACAGGTGATGCGCCTCAACACTCAAGTGGAAAAGGTGTTGCAACTCGCCAAAATAGAACGCGACAAGATAGAACTCAACCTCGAAGAACTTGATTTGACGGAACTCGTGAGGGGCGTATCGCCCTCCATCGAAATGAAAGTCGCCGAAAAAGAAGGGGGGCGCTTGAGCCTCGATTTGGAGGCGACCAACGCGCTTGTCAAAGCCGACCGCCTGCACTTGACGAACATCATCCACAACCTCGTGGACAACGGCGTGAAATACAGCAAGGGCGCTCCCGAAATACACGTCGGCCTCCGAAACGAAGGCAACGAACTGGTGCTCAGCGTCCAAGACAACGGCATCGGCATCTCGAAGGAACACCAAAAACACGTTTTTGACAAGTTTTACCGCGTCCCCACTGGCAACGTGCACAACGTGAAGGGATTTGGTCTCGGATTGTTTTACGTCAAAACGATATGCAAGGAACACAAGTGGAAACTCGACCTGCACAGCCAAGTGGGCGAGGGCACACGAGTGGAAATCAGAATGCCCGTGCGATAAGCCCGCTGCTCAGGGCGAAAAAATAATCCATTCGACGTTCCCGTTAACCCGCCATTTCCCCCTCCGTTATGAAATACTTCATTTTACTGCTCAAGGTTTTCATTTTTATAGCCCTCGTACTCATTCGCTTGGGCGAGTGGGACGTATCGGGGCTGTATGCAAGGTCGAAGTATCGCGAAGCCCTCGACTACTATGTTTTTGCCATCGCAGGCATCGCCAGTTTTCTCATGTTCCTCGATTTTGTGCAGTTCACGGCGGTGTGGTGGTATCGCCGGCGACACAAGGTGCGCGGCGAAGACAACTTCATCATCGGTGTCAGCCATATCTACTCGTTGTTGCTGGCCGTGGGGATTATCGTGGGCATATTGTCGCTGTTCAAAATTCAGGCAAGGGAACTTTTCACCTCCCTGTCCATCATTTTTGCGGGTTTTGCCATCCTCACAAAAGACTACATCTCGAACATGATAAACGGGATGATTATGACTTTTTCGGGGCAGTTCAGCATCGGTGACAACATCCGTATCGGCCAGCATCGCGGCAAAATCACCGACATTACCCTCCAAAACATACATCTGCTCAACGACGACGACGACATCATCTACATCCCCAACAACGTGGTGCTCAATTCGGAAGTCGTCAACTACACCAAGCGCAGCATCAAGCGCACCAGCATCGAATTCGATATTGACCTCAAACACCTCAAAACGGTGGAAGAATTGGAGCAAAGCCTGACGGAGGCACTCGTCCCGTTCAAGGATGTCATCAAACCCGACAGCTACTACCTGCGAGTGGCGGAAGTGAAAAAAGACAGTGTGTCGCTCAAATTTCAATATATCCTGAAAGAGCCAAACAAAGACTTGGAGCGCCAAATTCGGCGGCGCACCATTCGACGCTTGGTGGAAATCATCAGCGACCGCGAAAAATTCGTGGACAAAATACCCGAACTGCCCGACGCGCCAGGTCATGCCGTGATTTGAGCAACACTCGCCGGCGCTCGTCGTTACAACTTGCTATGAACAAACACTATCTCCCCGCTCTGCTTTGGCTTATCTTTGTCACCGTTCTGTCGGTCACGCCGGGGGTGCCCCTGCCCAAGTTCGACCTGCTTTCGCCCGACAAATTGGGCCATGCCGTCGCTTATGGTGTGCTTGCTTGGTTGTTTTTGTGGGGCTACACCCGCACTTCTGGCCGCCGCGTTGGTTGGAAAGAGGCGTTGGTTGTTTTCCTGCTGACCTCCTGCTATGGGGTGCTGATGGAACTGGTGCAAGGATTTCTTATACCCGGCAGATTTTATGAAATAGACGATATGCTCGCCAATGCAATAGGGGCAGCCATCGCGTGGCTCGCAAATCGAATCCAGTCCGCTGCGCTTGGCCGGGCGGGCAATCGTAAATCGAACCAATCGTAAATCGCAAATCGAACCATGGCATTGATACTTCCCTGCCGAGACTTCATTCCTCAATTTGGCCAAAATTGCTTTTTGGCCGAAAACGCCACCATCATCGGCGACGTGGTCATGGGCGACGACTGCTCCGTGTGGTTTCAGGCCGTCGTGCGCGGCGACGTGAATTTCATCCGCATCGGCAACAAAGTCAACATTCAAGACGGCGCGATTCTGCACGGCACCTACCAGAAGTGTGGCACCACCATCGGCAACAACGTGAGCATCGGCCATAGGGCACTAGTGCATGGCTGCACCTTGCACGACAACGTGCTCGTAGGAATGGGCGCCATCATCATGGATGAGGCGGTGGTGGAGCAGAATTGCCTCATTGCGGCGGGGGCTGTTGTTTTGGAAAAAACAGTTTGTCACGAAGGGGGAGTCTATGCCGGAGTGCCTGCCCGGCGTGTGAAAGAACTCACCCCAGAATTGTTCAAAGGCCAAATCGAACGCATCGCCAACAACTATGTCTTCTACTCCTCATGGTTCAAATAGTGGGAGAGGTTTGTCCGGACAAGACAGGTGAAATGCCCTCCAAAGCGGGGGGGGGGAAAAGTAGCGCCTATCGAGACGCATTGCGCTCAAAAATTCAGCTTGCAAAATTTATTCGGCGATATACATTTGCTGCTGCAAAACATTCTGGCTCAGGCTCTTTTTTGCAAAACATTTCAAACTCAAACCATTTCCGAATTATGAAAAAGATTCTTTTTTCATCGGTCTTCGCATGGCTGCTATTTGGCGTGGTCAACGCACAAATAACGCTTCGTCCCTTCGTCGGCCTCAACTCCTCCACTATCACCGAGCTTGACTCGGCCAATTTCAAAAGCAAAATTGGCTATCAGCTAGGGGCCGACGTTCAAATCGGCACCAAGTTCTACGTCCAACCGGGCATTCAGTTCGAGTTCGTCAAGAATCGGATACAGCCCAGAGTGTTGCAAGAGTCGGATTATCGGCGCACCAACCTGCGCATCCCCGTCATGGTGGGCTACTCGTTTGGCGGTGTGGACGCGGCTTGGGCCGCTCGTGTGTTCACTGGTCCCAACGCCACCTTCAACCTAAGCAACAAGCCGGAAGACGAATCAGCTTTTGAGAATCTCGACCTCAACAACATCATCTGGGGATGGAACGCCGGGGTGGGCGTGGATTTTCTCTCTATTCTGTTCGTTGACCTCGGCTACCAGTTTGGTCTTTCGGATGTGTTCAAAGACCTAAACTCATCGCACCGCAACAACCTGTTCTACGCGAACGCTGGCTTGCGGGTTCAATTCTGAACGATAAACGCCAGAATGTGGGGCACAATAGAGAAAGCGCCTGCTCGACTGTATGGTCGGGCGGGCGCTTTCAATTTGAGGTGCTCACCCTCAAAACCAACGTTTGCGCCTGAAGTAAACCAGCATCCCCACCGTGAGCACGAACATGAACCCCAGCGTGATGAAATAGCCATAGTGCCAGTGCAGCTCAGGCATATTGTCGAAGTTCATGCCATAGATACCGACAATGAAAGTCAAGGGCATAAAGATGACACTAATGACAGTGAGGATGCGCATAACCTCGTTGAGTCGGTTGGCCGATTCGGCGTGGTAAAGCGCCTCCATGCTGTCGAGAATATCGCGTTGGTTGTCCACGCTGTCGAGGATTTGGTCAACGTGGTCCACCACATCGCGGAGATAGAGCCGATTGGCGTCTTCGACGATTTCGCTCTCCGAGCGGAAAAGCCGGGCGACTGCGTCGCGCAGCGGCATGATGCGGTGTCGAAATTGGTTGACCAAGCGCTTCAAGTTGAAAATGCGTGCTTTGTAGGAAGGGTCGGAGCCATTGCTGAACATGGTTTCTTCCAGGTCGAGCACCTGAGTCTCAATCTCGTCCAGCAGGATGTAGTATCCGTCCACGATGTTGTCTATCAAAGCGTAAGCAAGGTAGTCAGAGCCTTTCTTGCGCATTCTGCCGATGCCCTCTTGGGCGCGTTTTCGGATAGTGGCGAAGGTGTCGTCAGGGTCTTCTTGGAACGAGACGACAAAGTTGTGGCCGATGAACAGGGAAATTTGCTCACTGACCAGCTCAAGCGTTCCAGCGTCGAGGCGAAGGTTGTGCAGCACGAAAAAAAGCCCGTTGTCATACTCTTCCAGCTTGGCGCGTTGGTGCGTGTTGAGCACATCTTCAAGCGCCAAAGGGTGCATTTGGAACCCGTTCCCGACTTTTTCGATGAGATGGGTATCGGTAAGGCTGCGCACATCCACCCAAAGCAAGCCTTCTACTTGATTGCGCAATTCGGGTGCGTAGGCAGGCTGCTCTGCATATTGAGCCTCTCCATAGCACAGCGTGACAATGTGTGAGGAGGTCTCCGTGCGGTCGCCCGTATAGACAAGGGTGCCGGGAGGCAACCCTCTTTTGCTGATTTTGAATTGTCGGCGTTTCTTTTTTCCCATGCGGCAAAGTTATACCTTGATTAACGAGGATTTGAGGATTGCCTTGATTGATTTGCGTGATTTTCAAAGGATTGCAAGCGTTGTTCGTTCAAAGCCACTTTGTCAGAACCCGTTTTAGGGGGCTTGTCCGGCCAAGCGAAGTGGACGGAGATGGTTTGCATTGACTGTGTAGCCCATTTCTTTTTTGGCCGTTTCCTTCCACTGGCGCTAAAGCGCGGGATTAGTCAAATCGTCAGCTCGTTTTTTATTCGTTCCTGTGAGAATGTGCATATCTCAACATCCGGGTGTTGACACGGAACATATTAACACTATTTTTCAGTTTGGTACGGTTTTTGGCAAAGCCCGGCTGATTGTGCAAGATGGGCGACAAATGCGGCGATAGTTTCATGCAAGTAGTGTGCTGAAAAATTTCAAAAAGTGCGTATCGGATTGATTGGCAACTTTTTGTGAATAGTTGAATTGGCTTTGCCCCGAAATTGGCTTGTTCCGTTTTCCGAAATTCGCTGTAACCTTGCGCCCGGTTTTTTCAATCACAAGTCCGCGCTCGCGGGCAGGCATTTTTTTAATCCTTCCGCCACTACGGTTGGTCTCTCGTGTAAAAGTGAATTTCAGTCGAACACTGAAAAATCCTATTTTTTATGCGAAGACTTGTTATTTGTAAACAGCAACTTTTCATTCCAAACCGATTTGCCTGCATGAAGAAACCCTTACCTTTCTTCAAAGAATCCCTCTCGTTTACCCTTCTTTTCCTTTTATCAAAATTGCAGACCATGAACAACTCTACAACTCCACGCCGTTGGGCGCTGGCGGCAACGACTGCTATTTGCCTACTGCTGGCGCAGGACACCTTTGCGCAGTGCGGTGATTTTCTCACCGTGCCAGCGCCCGGCATTGTCAACATCACCCTCAACCTGACTGCCATGAATGGCACGGAGGCGACTCTCAATGATATGGTGATGACTGCCAACGGCTTTGCTAAGGACGCTGCGTGTACTTATGAAATTTCTCCCGTGCCCAACTTCTCTTCTGGTGTGGTGGCACTGCCATACACATTTACCTGTGCAGACGTGGGGCCAGCCCAGACTTGGTATGTACGGGTGAATGGTCCGGCGGGCCCCAGCACCCCAGCCAATTTTCGCCAACTGAGCATCACGGTCAACGACAACATCATACCTCTCATTGACGCGCCTGCCAACCAAGGGCCTTTCAATGCCGATCCCGGCCTCTGTTCCAAAATGGGAGTGCCGGGCGCAGCCATGACGCAAATCGTGTGGCCTGTGGTGCCACCGGCCACGGTGACTCCCGGCCAATATGGCGACAACTGTTTGGCCAACCTCACTTATGTTTTGACCGGAGCCACCACTGGCAGCGGTGCCGGCGATGTGAGCGCGCTTACGTTCAATGTGGGCGTGACTACCGTGACCTACACCGTGACCGATGGGAAAGGCAACACCGCCAGCGACCAATTCACCGTGACGGTGGTGGACGCAGAGGCACCTACCGTTGGGTGTTTTGGATTGCCTGCGCCACCCGCCCAAGACCCCAGCCTGATATTTGGCACCTCCGATGATGTAAGCGGGGATTGTGTGGTCAACTTGTTCACAAACAGCTCCTTCCCTTTCAGTGACAATTGCCCGGGCGCCGTGGCTTCGTGGAGCATGACCGGCGCGACAGTGGCTGCCGGGAGCGGGGCGCAATGGTCAGTGACTTTCAATGTGGGTACCACCATTGTCGAACACAAAGCAACCGATGGCACAGGGGCTACGGCAACCTGCAATTTTCAAATTACAGTCGTGGATGACGAGCCGCCAACCGTCGCTTGCCCCGCGAACTTCACGCGGCAGGCCGATTTGGATTGCGACTACGATGTGGTAGGCACTGAGTTCGATGTGACTTTTGCCAACGCGAACGACAATTGCTCATTGGCTTCCATAACCAATGACTGGAACGCCTCGGCCACACTGGCAGGGGCTGCTTTCGCACAAGGCACCACCACTACCGTGATATGGACCGTGACGGATGGCGCGGGATTGACGGGTACTTGCTCTTATACCATCACGGTGCAAGACACTACCCCTCCGGCAGTCACTGTGTCGTTCCCGACTTCCTACAATGTGAATGTGACACCAGGGGACTGCTCAGCCACTGTTACTATTGAGCGGCCAGTGGTATCGAACTGCGTCGGCCCAGTGTTCGACAACTACACGGTGAGCGACTGCGACTTGCCCAGCTTTGCGCCAGTAGAAGGCGTTGCTACTGTTTTCGATATCAATAACAACCCGGTCAGCTCATTCCCGCTCATTCCGGCTCTCAATGTATGTACCCCTGCGCACAAGTTCTTGGCGATTCAGTTTCCGGTGGGCACCACCAGAATCCCCTACACTTGGTGCGATGCTTACAACAACTGCACCACCATCACCATAGAGGTGGTGGTGAATGAACCCCAAGCACCCAATGCGCTTTGCAAACCCGCCGGAACAGTGGTGGTGCAATTGGGTGCCAACGGGCAGGGCACCTTGTTGGCCTCTCAAGTGGACAATGGCTCCAACGACAACTGTGGTGCCGTGACCTTGTCGGTCGCGCCTAGCACGTTCACCTGCGCCAATCTCGGCAGCAATGCCGTCACTTTGACGGTTGATGACCTTTCGCCGCTCTCGCCCTCAAGCACCTGCAATACCACGATTACTGTGGTGGATGTGTTGCCGCCCGTCGCCAACTGCCCCACCAACATCGCCATCACCGCGGATGCCAGCTGCGAGACCAACGCTTCGGCCATTCCCGGCCTGGCACTCACTATGCAACCCAACGGCAGCGCCCTGAATGGCCCCGGCCAATATCAGGACAACTGCGGGGTCACGGTGCTCAACTATCAACTGACGGGTGCCAACTTCAGCGGCCCAGCATCGGGTGCTTATCCGATTCCGAACTCCGTGAATTTCAAAAAGGGACTTACTCCCGTGACCTACACCTTTATTGATGCCGCTGGCAACTCTTCTGCTTGCAGCTTCAACGTGAACATCACAGACTTGCAGCCGCCGACCACGGCTAACTGCCCCAATCCCCCTCCCGTAAATGCGAATCTCGGCGGCTGTTTGGCTTCCGTGACGTGGACCCCACCAACTTTCACAGACAACTGCCCGGGCAATATCACGGTGATTGCTTCTCACAACCCAGGCGCATTCTTCTTTTTTGGGACAACCCAAGTAACCTATACGGCACTCGATGCGGCAGGCAACGTTGGCCTTTGCACCTTCAATGTGGTGGTGACGGATGTGCAGCCGCCAGTGGCTAACTGCAAAAACATCACCGTTGCGTTGAACGCTGGCGGCACTGTCACCGTGACACCCAGCCAAGTAAACAACAACAGCACGGACAACTGCTTTTTCTCCTTCACCAGCGCCCCTGCGGTATATACTTGCGCGAACATCGGGGCCAATACCTACACCCTCATCGTGACCGATGGCGGCGGCTTGTCCGCCACTTGCAATGCCACGGTGACAGTGACAGACACACTAACACCTAGCATCACCAACTGCGGCTCTTTCACGCCGTCTTCGGTCAGCCTGAATGCCAATTGCTCCGGCGTTTTGGATGCCGATATTTATGCGGCCAACTTCACTATCACGGACAACACGCTCAACTCCACTCCTTCCTGCCCCCTTAGCTTTGCGGTCAGTGTGGATGGAAGCGGGTTTGCGCCAACCTATCAATGGAATTGCAACGATGTGGGCACCAACGTGGTGACGTTCCGCGCGATGGATGTGTTTGGCAACACCGCCGTTTGCACCAAAACCATCACGGTGAACGATGTGACACCACCTGTCATCATCAATGCCAACGCGGTGGCTCCTCCTGCCGTCACCGTGCAGTGCAATGCCTACAACCCAACGGACTTCGCGGTGTTGGGGCAAATCACTTTGGCTGATGTAACGGATGCTTGCGACGACGCTTGCAACGATGCGCTTTCCATCACCTACAACGACGCGACCACTGCCGGCTCTTGCCTCAACTCAAGCGTCGTGACCCGTACATGGACAGTGACCGACAAAGCGGGCAACACCACGACCCATGTGCAAGTGTTCTCTGTGGTGGATACCCAAGCGCCTACTTTCTCTGGTGTGCAGACGTTGGTCAATCTGCAAGCCAACAACCAAAACGGCGCCCCCCAATGCGTGGCCCCATTTTTGGTGCAACTGACACCTGCCAACATTCAAGACAATTGCAACGTACTTTTTGGCGGCTATACGATTAATTACGTAGTCAATTTCCCGATAGGAAGCATGAGTGGCTCAGGCCCCTCGGTTTCTACGAATTTCCCCATCGGCACCTCCACAGTGACGTTCACGGTGGCTGACCCATGTGCCAATGCCAGCCAAATCACGATAACAGTAGTGGTGACTGACGGAAACGGCCCTGTGGTGTACGAGCCATTCGGCGCATCATTGGGCAACACCAACTTTGTTTGCGACAGCGTCATCACGATTCAGAACGCAACGGGCAACTGTGGCAATATCTTCTCGTGGTATCGCCCATTCCGCCGCACCACACCCTTTGAGGAAAGCTTCCGCGACTGTTCCACTTACACAGTGACGGAGACCATCAGCAATGCCTCAGTGCAAAGCTCCATCAATGCTTCTTCTCCGTTTGTGTATAACAATCCTCCTGTGTTCGGGACCTTCCCAACCACTTTCTTCCCTGTGGGCGAGACGGTGATTACCTACACTGCTACCGATGTGGTGGGTAACACAACTGTTTGTTCTTTCACGGTGAGAGTACTGGACACGCAAGCGCCCACAGTAGCTTGCCCCTCGCCGCAGAATCTCTCCATCGCTGCGAGCTGTGTAGGCACGACGGTGGTGCCCAACTATCTCAATGGCGCACAAGTGACCGACAACTGTCTGAATGGCGTGGTGCTCACGCAGTTCCCGGCAGCTGGCACGGCGCTTTCCAGCGTGGTCAACCCCGTTCAGGCAGGCGAAACTTTTGAAGTGAAAATAGTGGCTACCGATGGCAAAGCAAATAATCTGGCGGACTCCTGCACCTTCACGGTAACCTTGTTTGATGGCACCGCACCAGTGCCCGACGAGCCGATTTTGCCTCCCATAATCAGCTACTGCGGAAAGGATACGGTGGAAGCACCCTCCGCGACCGATTGCGATGGCAATATGTTCATCACCATCTACGGCACGCCCTCTGTGCCAGTCATTGACATTCTGCCTCCATTCATGCCGGGTGGCCCGCCGCGTTATGTGCTTAATTCGGGCAACTACGCCATTACATGGTCGTACACCGACCCGCAGAACAACACCACCACGCAGCTGCAAAGTGTTCAGATTTTCAATGACACTTTCCCGCCGATTTCATTGTGCAAACCTGCGTTCACGGTGAACCTAACACCGGCAGGCGACTACGCACTTTCACTTTCGGAAATTAACAACGGCAGCTTCGACCAGCACAATTGCGGCCCGGTGACGCTGAGCCTTAGCCCGTCGGTGCTGACTTGTGCCAACCTGAACAATCCGGTGGACGTGACGCTCACGGTGACGGACGTGGCCAACAACTTTGAACAGTGCATCACACAGGTTTTGGTGAAAGACGTGACAGCTCCCGTGTTGTCGCCCATTCCGGCAGACATCACCTTGGAGGCGTGCACGCCTATTCCTAATGTAGCTAACATCACGGCAGTGGATGCTTGCGACCCGAATGTGGCCATTGATTTCGTGCAAGACACTACCTCTTTCACGAATATTTACAAATACACCCTGCGCCGCACATGGAAAGCGACCGACGACGAGGGCAACGTGACTACTGGCACACAAATCATCGTCATTCAGGACACTCAAGCGCCCGTTTTCGCCGCTAACGCGCCTGACACCTTGGTGGTGTTCACCGACCCGAACAATCTTGACTGCAAAGACACGGTGGCTATTAATATCGCTCCGTTTGTCAGCGATTGCGATTCGACGACGCTGGTGATTACGAACAACCGAACGAATCAGGGCGCGAACTACAGCGAAATTCTTGCGCAAGGCACCTACACCCTTGTGTTTACCGCAATAGATGGCAACAACAACGTCTCCACGAAAACCATCGTGTTGCAAGTGAAAGATGGCACCAACCCCATTGCGGCCTGCATCAACGGCATCAGTATCGCGCTGCAATCGTCGGGTACCGTCACGGTGACCTCGGCCAACATCAATGCAAGCAGCAGCGACAACTGCACGCCGCAAAATCAGTTGGATTTGAAAATCCAGCGCCTCAACCCGCCGGGCGGCATCGCAAACAGCATCACGTTTGGTTGCGCCGACGCGGATGGTACGACGCAGCACCCGGTAAGGCTCCATGTGAAAGACCTCGCTGGCAACCAATCTGTCTGCGAAACCTTCGTCGTGGTGCAAGACAACGTGGTGCCCACCATCACTTCCTGCCCACAAAACAAGGTGATTCAATGCACTGCGGATTTCTCTCCGGCAGCCAATGGCTCTCCTCTGGCATCGGACAACTGCACGGTCGCCTCCATCAATTTTACCGACTCGACGGGAGTGGATAGCACAGGCGCTTATTGCAACTTCGTCTATCGCATCTGGAAGGCGCTCGACCAAGCCAACAACGCTGCTACCTGCGTGCAGGTGTTCAGCGTGCAAGACACGGTGAAACCCATCCTGAGCGCCTATCCACCCGACGATACGGTGAGCTGCTCTGCGGGTCTGCCCGCACCCTCTTTGGTGACGGCGACCGACAACTGCTCGCAGAACGTGGACGTGCAGTTCCAACAAGACACGATTGACTTCGCGCAAGGGCCATGCGGTCAATTCTCCTACACTGTGGTGCGCACGCGCACAGCAGTGGATGATTGCGGCAACGTGGAAACCCACACTCGCAAAATCACGGTAGTGGACAACGAGGCACCCTTGTTCCTCGGCATGCCCGACACGATTACAGTGCGGTCTGCCGATTATCCGCCCAATCTGAATTGCCTCGTGCCAGTTTCGCTCAATATCAGCCAGTACATTACCGATTGCCAGCCCGACTCTTTGCTGGATGTGACAAACAACGCTCCTCAAGGAAACGGCGGCTTCGACATTAGCGGCAACTATTCGGTTGGCCTATATCACATTCTTTTCACTGCCACCGATGCTTGCGGCAACGTGAACACGGATTCCATCGTGGTGAATGTGGTTGACAACAGCATACCGACGCTCATCTGCAACAACAATATCGTCATCGCACTTGGCACCAACGGCGAGGCCATCCTAAAACCCACCGATATTGACCTCGGTAGCACCGACAACTGCGGCATTGACACTATGTTCCTGTCGAAAACCAACTTCGACTGCCAAGACTTGGGCATCAATGCCGTGACGTTGACCGCAGTGGACGCGGCTGGCAATTCCAACCTTTGCACCGTCAACGTGGAAGTGACGCTTGGCAACAACGCAGGCTTCACGCTCTCGGTCACAGGCACCCCCGAATCGTTCTTCGGTGCCAACGACGGCACTGCCACGGCCATCGTGACAGGCGGCTCGGGCCAGTTCTCCTACACATGGAGCAACGCAGGCACCACACCCGCCATTACAGGTTTGTCGGCAGGCATTTACTCAGTGACGGTTGTTGACTCCGCAAGCGGCTGCTTGCAAGTGGACACGGCGGTAGTGGAAGCGGGCGACCAAATCAAGTTTGTGGTAGGGTCTGCCGATGGTTGCAACGACCAAATCGTGTCGGTGCCCGTGACGATTGACAATTGCGAGGACGTGACGGGCTTCCAATTCACGTTGAATGTCGCGGATGACATGGTGGGCACCATTCTTGGCCTCACCGCAGGCAGCCTCAACCCAGCGGTTTCGGATTTGGTCGCAACGCTGCAACCGGGCAACAATCTGGGCATCATCTGGGTGGGCAACCCGCTCACCTTGCCCAACGGCACCGTATTGTTCAGCGTGGATATCCTGATGGATGCCGATGCGCCCATTGGTTCCATGACCGCCGTATCCATCACCGATATGCCGGTAGATTTGATTGTGACCGTTGACAGCGCGGGCGCACCTATCTCTGTGATGGTGAACACACAAGCTGGAAAGGTAGAAATAGCCTGCAACGTGGCTGACCTGCAAATTGGTGGCGACATCCAGACTTGGAACAACCCTAAACCCGTGCCGGGCGTGAATGTGTCGCTTACGGGCGACGTGATGGCTGCTCAGACAACGGGCCTCCCGGGCACCTATCTCTTTGGGGTGCCCAACAACTCCAACACGACCGTAGCCTGTGAGAAAAGTACCCCGGGGAACAATGGCATCACAGGGGCAGACATCCTGCTCATCAAGCGTCATGTGCTGAACATCCAATCCCTGACCTCGCCTTACCAGTTCGTGGCGGCGGATGTCAGCGGCGACGGCCAGCTGTCGTTGCTTGACTATGCCCGCATCCAACAAGTGGCGCTTGGTCTCCAAGACCACATCACTGGCTCGCCGGACTGGAAGTTTATCCCGAAATCATACACTTTCCCGTCTCCGAACCCAATCAGCGTGGCACCGCCGCAAAGCATCAGCCATACGCCCGCCAACATGGACTTCCTCGACGATGACTTCGTGGCGGTGCGCATGGGCGACGTGAATGGCAACATCACGCCAAGCTTCACGGGCGACGACGACGCGGACGACCGCTTTGGCGCTTTCCGCTTCAGACTCGAAGAACGCACCTTCTCCGCAGGCGAAATCATTGAAGTGCCATTTAAGGCTACCGACTTCACGGAGCGCTCGGGCTATCAGATGACCCTGCACTTCGACCCGAAGGTGTTCAAACTCGAAAGCATTGAGCCGGGTGTGTTGCCTGAAATGGGCGATGCCAACTTTGGCACGATGCGTTTGAACGCAGGCTTGCTGACCACGCTTTGGGTAACAGCCGAACCCATGACGATTGCCGATGGCGAAACGCTTTTCACCCTCCGATTCAAGGTGCTCCGCAATGGCAGCTCGCTTGCTGAGGTGTTGCGTCCGGGTTCGGATATCACGCGAGCAGAGGGCTATGACCGCGACGGCAATGCGCTGAAGCTCGACTTTGAGTTCGTGAATGGGCAAGGCGGTACCGAAAACGCTACCTTCGCGCTATACCAGAACCAACCCAACCCATTTGACAGCTGGACTGCTGTCGGTTTCCGCCTGCCAGAAGCAGGTCGCGCCACCTTCCGTGTGTTCAGCGTTTCGGGACAGTTGGTGAAAACCGTCGTGGGCAGTTTTGAGCAAGGCTACAACGAGCTGCGATTCCGCCGCGATGAGCTCGGTGCTCCGGGTGTCTATTATTATGAGCTCGAGACAGCCAAGCACAGCGCGCGGAAGAAGATGATTTTGATTGATTAAGGCATGGTTTCGAAGAAGGTTGTCTTGCAAGATTGACAATGCCCTTGCGTGCTTTTGTCAACCTTGCGGGACAACCTCTTCCGAGCCCTCAATTTTTTAAACAGCAACTATCATAATTGCTTGATTTTAAGACCATGAGAAATATCCTACTAATCCTGACTATCTTCGCATCGTTCTTGTATGCACGAGAAACCACTGCTCAGACGGTCACATTCAAAGCCGATACGGTCAGTATCAGCTGTTCCTCAACCGATACGTTCCTGATACCTATTCGGGTCGTGGATTTTGACAGCATCGGCGCGTTCCAGTTCACACTGGCGTGGGACACCGCTAAGCTTAATTATGCCTACACGACACCCATCATACCCGAACTGTTGGGCGCAGGCGTTGATTTCGATTCCAACAAACTGCAAATCAACGCGGGCAGAATCGCCTACATCTGGACAAAAACATTGGGAGCCAGCTTGCCTGACAGCACGGTCATTTTCAATCTGGCCTTTCAGCGCAAAGCGGGCAATTTCGCCGCCTTGACCTTTGTCAATAGCCCTGTCGTCATTGAGGCTGCCGATGTGAATGTCAACATCCTGACTTTCATCGCGGGGCCGGGTGGCACCTTGCCGATTGACGATGAGCCGCCATCCATCACTTGTCCGGCCAACGTGACGGTGCAGGGTTTTGGCCCCACGCCCGTGAACGGCATCGCGCCGGCAAATTTGGCTGACAACTGTTTGCCGCTGGCCAACGTCGGGTGGGCTTCGGTCGGCGCTACCGTGCAAAATCAACCCAATGACCCCGATGCCAGCGGAAGCCCGTTCAACATCGGCCAATCCACCGTGACCTACACGGCGACCGATGTGGGCAACCACACCGCCACTTGTTCCTTCAATGTGACGGTTGAGTTTTCGCTCAATACCGATTCGCTGACCATCATCGCGCAAACAGCCACTACCTCTTGCAGCCAAACGGTGAGCATCAACATCACCGCGCTCAACTTTGATTCGATAGGTTCTTTGCAATTCTCTTTGGGCTGGAACCCGGCGGCGCTGCAATTCAGCTCTGTCAGCAATTTCAACCCCGCTTTGCAACTTGTTTTAGTTGATAATTTCAACACACTACAAACCAACAATGGCTTGCTGGCTTTCCTCTGGACGGCCAATGCGGCAGAAGGGGTGACTTTGCCTCCGGGTGCTATTTTGTTTACCCTCAACCTGAATGTGCTGACGGGCGGTGGCGCGAGCATCCCACTGACCTTTGGCGATAGCCCGGTGATAAGAGAAGTGTTCTCCAACGCCAGCGGCACCCCCGAAGAAATCGGCGCGATCTGGGTGAATGGCGCGGTCAACGTGGCCGACCTCATCCCGCCCATTCTCGAATGCCCGGGCAACGTCAGCATTGACCTGCCCCCGGGCAACGTGAATGTGCAAGTGAACAACTTGCAGCCCTTGGCCTTGCTCGACAACTGCCCCGGCGTGCCGACGTTGAATTACGTCCGCACGGGTGCCACCACTGGCTCGGGCACTGGCAATGCGAATGGCACATACAATCCCGGCGTGACCACCGTGACTTACACCGCGACAGACGTGGCTGGCAACACCAGCACTTGTTCTTTCACCGTCACGGTGAATGCTCCCGGCATCCTGACCCTGCTCATTGACACCGTCGCCGTGGACTGTCAGGGCGGCCCAGACCAAATAGCGGTCAATCTTTTTGTGGAAAACTGGAACGACATCGTGGGGCTGCAGTTTCAGGTAGGATGGGACCCCGCCGTGCTGCAATACAGCACCGTGAACAACTTCAACCCCGCCTTGGGGCTGATGCTTACCGATTTTGGCACGACACAAACAGACTTGGGCATCCTCTCTTTCTTTGCGGGTGGCCCAAACAGCGGCTGGCCCGACATATTGCCCGATGGCAGTGTCATTTTCACCATCGTTTTTAATGTGCTGAACCCGACTGGCACCTCATCCATTTTCTATACGGGGTTCATCGAAGCCATCAACAGCAGTATCAACGTGGTGCCGGTGACGACGGTGAACGGCCTTTTTTCCGCCTCTGACGACAACACGCCGCCAAGTGTCGAGTGTCCGCCGAACATCACCGTGGACATCATTGGCAACGAATGCAACACCAACGTGAACGTGCCATTCCCAACCGTTGTGGATGCTTGTAGCGGCATTGACACCATTGTGCGTGTGCCTTCGAGCGACGTGTTCTTTGCCGGGGTGACCAATGTGACCTACACGGTGACGGACAGCGCAGGCAATTCGGCCACTTGCGTGCTGACGGTGACGGTGAAGGACAACACACCTCCTTCATTGATAGACTGTCCCACAGGAGCGATGGGTTTTGCGCTAAGCACAGTTTGTGCAGGGCAAACGAATTGGGCACCGCCTATTCCATTCGACCCATGCGGTCAGGTGGGTTTGGTAGTGACCTCTAACTTCAATCAAGATAGCCTTTTCCCGGTCGGCCAAACGCAGGTGGTTTACACAGTGACTGACCCTTCGGGCAACACGGGCACTTGTAGCTTCGTCGTGACGATTCAGGATACGATTGCACCTTCGATAGAATGTCCGCCCAGCCAAACGGTGCCCCCCGATGGAAGCCCCAACTGCGGCGCTTTTGTTCAATACCCTTCGGCTTTTGTGACGGACAATTGCGACAATGCCGTTGTGGTGACAAGTGTGCCATCGCCCGGCATATTCCCACCCGGCCCGACCACGGTGACTTACACCGCCGCAGACGATTTCAACAATGTCGCCACTTGCTCTTTCGTGGTGACTGTGACGGATTTCACCTCGCCAATATTGACTTGCCCTCCCAATGTCACCATCACGACTGCCCCAGATACTTGTGGCGCTTTTGTGATTTGGGACGACGTGACGGCCACCGATGCCTGTGATGGCACCCTCACTCCGACTTCTAACTACAACTCCGGCGACTATTTTGAAATCGGCGTGACGATTGTGCTTTACAGCGCCACTGACGCTTCTTCCAATATCGGGACTTGTAGTTTTGAAATAACCGTGACAGAAAGCACCCCGCCGCTTGTGCTCGGATGCCCAAGTGACATCAGCATTACGCTACCGCAAGGTGTGTGCGAAACGACCGCCACTTGGACACCGCCAGTTGCTTCTGACAATTGCTTCTTGATTTCGTTCATCGCCAGCCACAACCCCGGTGCCGTCTTCAAAGCAGGAATAACCATCGTGACCTACACGGCGATAGATGCGGCAGGGAATGAGACGGTTTGCTCTTTCAACGTGATACTAGGGGACAATGTGCCACCAGTAATGGGCGCTTGCCCCCCGGATGTGACCGTCTCCAACGCGACCCCTTGTGGCGCGCCCGTCACATGGGACCCGCCCACCGCGACCGACAATTGCACGGACAGCCTTGTTTTCGTCTCATCGCACGCGCCGGGCGATACTTTCTACAATGGTCAGACGACGGTAGTCATCATCGTTTTTGATGCAAACGGCAACTTTGATTCTTGCCATTTCGTCATCACGGTCAACACTGGCAACCCGCCGGGCTTCCTCAACATCCCGCAGAACATCGTCATACCCGGCTGCCCGCAGACAGTATCGTGGACCCCGCCGACACCCACCGGATTCTGCGAGCTCGACACTGTCTTCTCCTCGCATCAGCCGGGCGACTTTTTCCCTAACGGCACCACCGTCGTGACCTATACTTGGATAGAAGGAACGACCCAATTGCCCACCTCGGCGACATTTAGCGTGACGATATTGGAAACCGAACCGCCCAATATCACTTGCCCAATCAGCCCTATCGTGGTGAACGTGGGCGGTGGCGTTGCGCAAGACTCCAGCGATTTCATCCTGTCGGCCGTCACCACAAACAACTGCAGCGGGGTGATTTTGGAACTTGATGCAGTGACAGCGACCGACAATTGCGGGATAGACTCATTCATGCAAACAAGCGGCCCATTGTCGGGCGCTACCTTCTTGCCGGGTCTGACCACCATTACCTACATAGCGGTGGATTCATCGGGCAATACGTCAATATGCAACATCAATATCGAAGTATTGGGGCTTCCGGCACTCAGCGTGATGTCTCAACCCACGTTTGGCTGCCTCAACCAACCTGTCACGATAACAGCCACCGCCATCGCAGGGGCCACCTACACTTGGACGCTGAACAACCAACCGCTCAATACCACAGGAAACACGCACATCGTGCAGTCGTTTGCCTCCGCAAACGAAGGCGTTTACTCCGTGTCGGCGATTGTGAATGGCTGCACCATTCCGGCATCGTCCACAACGGTGATGTTGGCCAAAATGCCTGATGCCATAGACGACACCAACATCTTCTTTACGCCCGGCGACACGACAGTGTTCAATGTGTTTGAGAATGACCAACTGATGCCGCCATCCGATTTTGAAGTGGTGTTCTTCGACAGCTTGCAAGGGCTTGTCTATCTGGGAGAAGGCAATTTTGCCTACGCTGGCCAGAGTGGAGGCTTTTTCAGATACAGGGTTTGCTCCAAGTCGTGTCCCAACCTGTGCGACGACGCAGCCGTGACCATTCGCGGCGAAGAATCGTGCAAGCTGCCCAACATCTTCACGCCCAACGGCGACGAAATCAACGATTGGTTGGAGATACCATGCCTCGCCGACCCGCGAGCCTATCCGAACAATTCCTTAGTGGTCTATAACCAATGGGGCGACAAGGTCTATGAGGCATCGCCTTATTACAACACGCCGCAAGCAGGCAACGTCCGTGTGCCGTGGCGCGGCACGCTCTTCGGCAACCCCGGCCAACACTTGCCGGATGCCACTTACTTCTACATTTTCAAACCAGGGCCAAGCGAGCCGGCCATCAAAGGCTTCATTGAAATTTTCCGTTAAATGGGGTTTAGGGTTTTTTCGGGTTAACAAGGCAAGAAAAGCGCTTGTTAACCCGAAAACCTGCCAACCATCAAACTTTTTACGATGAAAAAACTCTTATTCCTTTCGCTTATACTGGCCGCTTGCGTTCGGCTTTCTGCTCAGCAGGAACACCACTACACGCAGTTTATGTACAATAAACTGATGTACAACCCCGCCTACTCCGGCACAAGGGGTGTACCCTCCGTGACAGGCATCTATCGGAACCAATGGATTGGTTTCGACGGTGCGCCTGCCTCCGCCCTGATGAGTTTCAACTCGCCTTTCCTCACGCCGCGTGTCGGAGTGGGCGTGGTTTTTTCGGGCCTGAAAATCGGCTTGCAGCGCGATTTTTATGGCTCGCTGGCATACTCCTATGAGTTGCTAAAAACCGAAATGGTCTCCGTTCGCGCGGGCATTCAAGGCTCCATCCGCTCGGTGAGCTTTGCCTTCAACGAGGCCAATCCCATCAACATCGGCGACCCCTCGCTGGACAACCAGCGGGTCAATTCCGTGCGCGGCAACGTAGGGGCTGGCGTGTATGGCACTTTCATGGGCAAATACTATGTGGGTTTCTCGATACCGCGCATCTACAAAAACACGCTTGGCTTCTCCAACGACCAAGCCAATCTCGTGGCCAAGGAATCGCCCCACTTCTACGCCGTCACAGGCGGCATCGTGCCTTTGAGCGAAGACATCAACCTGATGCCTGCCGTATTGGTAAAATACGTCGAGCACGCCCCGATTGATGCCGACGTGAACGTCAACATAGACATCCGCAAGATAGTGACCGCAGGGCTGTCTTATCGTGTGGGTGGCAACGGCGCGGGCGAGTCGGTTAGTTTGCTGGCCATGTGGCAGGCAACGCCCCAAATTGGCGTGGGCGCTGCTTACGATTTCACGCTTTCGAGCATCAAGGATTACAACGCTGGCTCGGTGGAAATACTCTTGCAGGCCGACCTGAAAAAACCCAAGAACGGCGGCGGCAAGAAGAAGGACGTGTTCCATCCGCGATTTTTCATGTAAAACAATGCTCGCGAGCCACAACATTTAGCCAATGTTAACCCTTTTAAAGTCAATTGAAATTTTGTAATCTCTTTCTTTTTTACCGAAAATCATGGGAATCATGAAAACCCGTTACCGTACATCTTTACTCACGGCCTTTTGGCTGCCTGCCTGCCTTTTGTTCGCTCAATCCGATGTGGTGCCAGCCACCGTGCAGGTCAAAAACGAATATGCCGTCAATTCTGCGGAGTTGGAATTCAGCCCTACTTTCTATGAAGACGGCATCGTTTTCATCTCCACCAACAATGCCGGCTTGAAAAAACTGACCGACAAAAACAAGCAGCATTACACATCCATCTTGCGTTCTCAGCGCAATGCCGATGGGGAATTGAGCGCTGCCGAACCTTTTGCCAAAGAAATCTCGACCCAATACAACGAAGGGCCTGTCTGTTTCGACCGCACCGCAGAGACTGTCTATTTTTCGCGCAATATCATCGTCAACGGCAAAGAAAAACTCAGCAAAGACGGAAGCCTGATGATGCGGATTTATTATTCCACGCTGGAAGGCTTCACATGGAGCGAGCCGAAGCCGATTTTCCCGGTCAACGACGAATCCTACGCGGATTGCCACCCCGCCATCAGCATTGACGGAGACAAATTGTTCTTTGCGTCCAATCGGCCCGGCAGCCGTGGCGGCATGGACATCTATGTGTCATATCGCGTCGGCGAATCGTGGAGCGAACCAGTCAACCTTGGCCCAAGCGTCAACACCTCCAAAGACGAAGCCTTCCCCTTCATCCATGCCGACAACACCTTGTACTATGCTTCCAAAGGATTGCCCGGCGGCAAAGGCGGCTTCGACCTCTATTATGTCATCCCGGAAAACGAGACAAAATGGACCAAGCCAGTCAACATGGGAGCGCCTTTCAACACTTCGGGCGACGACTTTGGACTGATAGTTGACCTGAACAAAATCAACGGCTATTTCTCTTCCAACGGGAACGGAGGCGCTGGCGCCGACGATATTTTCAGCTTCCATGTGGAAAATGGCAACCTCGATGACTTCCTGCTTCAAAACGAACGAGTGCCCGACCGCAAACTCGACCTGCGCGTGGTGGTGACCGACAAAGCCAGCAACTCTCCCATAGGAGAAGCAGCGGTGCAAATCCTCGACTATGGCAAAAACAACGTGATTGGACGCGACGAACAAGGCAACCTCATCACCATCCAAACCATTGACGGCAAGGAAATAATGAAATCCCTGCCACCCGACAAAGGCATCAATGGCCAGACGGATGCCAGAGGCCGTTTCCTCACGGAGCTCAAACCCGGAAACTATGCCATCAGTGTCACGAAACAGGGCTATCAGACCAAGCAAATTCGTGTCCCGATTTCAAAAACGGGCAATGAGGTGGCTATCCAGCTCGAAAAGGCACTCAAAACCAATCGCGTGCAATGGAACCCCTCGGTGTTCAACTATGTGACCAATGCGCCTTTGGCAGGCGCCGTGTTGGTGCTGACCAACAAAACCACCAAACAGCAAGACACCCTCGTGACCGACGTGAATGGCATGGTGGACCACTTCCTCGACCCAAACACGCAGTATAAGCTCGATATGTTCCAAGCCGGGCGGCTCATCGGCAGCACCGACATAGATACGCAAGGATGGCTGCCCAACCAACTGACCATGCAGAACATATCGGTCGCTCCCCTGCTGCCGGGTTCCATCATCGAACTGCCCAACATCTATTACAACTTCAACGACGCTACCCTGCGTCCCGATGGTCGGCAAGACCTTGACTTGCTCGTGACGCTGATGAAACAGCACCCCACCATCAAAGTCGAGCTTGCCAGCCACACCGATTGTCGAGGCAACAACAAATACAACCAAGACCTCAGCCAGCGTCGCGCAGAGGGTGTGGTGGACTACCTCGTGTCGCAAGGCATCCCACGCTCGCGCCTGCGCCCAGTTGGCTACGGCGAAAGCGAGCCGCGCAACCGCTGTCGCGACGGCGTGCAATGTACCGAACAAGAACACGCTCGCAACCGCCGCACCGAAGTGCGCATCCTGACAGGTGTGCAAGGCGCGGCTATGGTGTATGTGGACGGTCAAATCGCTACTGCGCCCGCCACCGCTTCCTCAGGGCAGCCGCAGCCTCCCGTCAACATCCCGCCCGGCACCAGCGGCAAAGTGACGGTGAGCAATGCCGAGCGCGACACTTACCACGTCGTGGCAGGCTCGTTCCTCATGGAAGAGCGTGCGCAAAATCAGCTGCTCAACATCCACAAAGCAGGGTTCAGCGCCGCTCAAATCGTGCGCTTTCCCAACTCCACCTATTTTTCCGTCAGCGTGGGCAAATTCAAATCGCGCCGTGAGGCTGACATCCTCAAAAAGCGGTTGGAAGACAATGGCATTGATGCCTTTGTGCGTGCCGTGCAATGACAAGTGGTGGAGAAACGCGCTTGCTCGCCGGTCTTCTCTATGCCCCGCGCCGTCATACACTCTCTGCATGATTGAAATCGCAATCTATTTCAAATCAGGGCATCAATCAAGGGCATCTGAAAAATCTTGACGAATGATGGTTTACCTTTGCCCCAACTTTCGGAAACGCCGCTTGTTTCCTTACAAAAATCAATAGGAGGAGTACATCATGGCAATAATGATTACCGATGAGTGCATCAACTGCGGAGCCTGCGAACCGGAATGCCCCAACAACGCCATATATGAAGGTGGGGTGGAGTGGGCCATTTCCGATGGCAACACAGTGAAAGGAGAGTATGTGTTGGAGAACGGCATCAAAGTGGATGCGAGCCAGAAAAACAGCCCAGTGTCAAACGACTACTACTACATCGTGCCGGACAAGTGTACGGAATGTGTCGGATTTCACGAAGAGCCGCAATGCGCTGCCGTATGTCCTGTGGATTGTTGTGTGCCAGACCCAGATAGGGTGGAGTCAGAAGAAGTGTTGCTTGAGCGAAAAGCGCGGCTCCATTTGTAGCGAAGAAAAAATTTTCATGGTTCTAATGATTGCCTGCTGGCCCATATATTGGGTTTAGCGGGCAATTTTGTTTAAAGCCTGAAAAATATCCCCGTAGTCGAAGGTTTCCAAATTGCGCCAAAAATCCAGCGTCTCGCGCAATTGGCTGCTCGACGACACCCCGAGCAGCACTCCGCTCAATTCGGGGTGCAATCCCGCGTAAATAAGACCGATGTGGTTCATCGTCTTCACCGGAGGGCGCACAAAGGCGGTGCTCCAGTCTGGCAGCAATGCACGCACTTTTTCCAACGTAGCCCCCACTTGTTCTGGCTGACCGCCGCGAGCAAGAAAAACGCTATCGGGCGCATAGTGCTGGTCGAGTTTTACGCCGCCCCCATTAATGCCGTAGGCGAAAAGAGTGGTTGAGTTTTTTGAGGGGTTGTCTGGCCGGACAGAGAGTAGAGGAGAGTAGCGAAGGAGGTCCGAGCGGAAAATGTTGTGTTTTAGCTGAATGTCGAAAGAGAGATGGAGCGATGCGTTGGCTTCAAGGTAGGCCTCGGGATGCTTGATGCCCGACAATCCGGGGCGGATGTGCGCATCTTTTTGCAGGGTGGCCAGGCTCTCCAAAGAGGCGTGAATCGCCGACACGTCATCGCGGTTGTCCCAATGAAACATGAGGCAATGCAAATTGGCCTCGAAGAGACGATGATATTCCTCGCCCATCATCAGGATGAAAGACGGCGACAGGTTCACTTCGGGGGAGCGCATATTGTCGAGGCTGCCGATTTTCATGGTGATGCGCAAATCGCGCAACCCATGCGCCCGCACATATTCAAGCAAAATTTTCTCTGCACCTCTAAAATCGGCGGGATTTCGATTGATGGGATAATTGGTGGCGCAGTCCACCTCGCGGCGTCCCGTGGCGAGCCAAGCGTCGAGCAGGCGAAAAGCTTCCTCGCGGGCGACGTTCCAGCCCCATTGGGCCGAGCCGAGCATGAGTGATTTTTGTGCAATGTTCACTTTGTGATAGTTGTTTGCGGATATTGCTCCAAACTTGCTGCCGCGAAGTTAGTGGCTGAACAAAGTAGCGACACTACTGTTTTTGCGAAGCAATTTATCTTTGCCTCTTCA
The DNA here is from genome assembly GCA_026129545.1 of Saprospiraceae bacterium. Lineage (NCBI taxonomy): Bacteria > Pseudomonadati > Bacteroidota > Saprospiria > Saprospirales > Saprospiraceae > Saprospiraceae bacterium. The sequence continues at coordinate 478,963 of JAHCHX010000003.1, read as the reverse complement.
AACATTCGCCAACCACAAATCCACAAATCAACGCAACATCATGTATCCGATACAACTCACAACCCCCATGGCGCAAGACCTCACCAATTTTGGGTTTGAAGCCTTGCAAACGCCTGAAGCAGTGGAACAAATTTTTGAAAATCAGAAAGGAACGGCACTCTTGGTGGTCAATAGCGTGTGCGGTTGCGCGGCTGCTATGGCGCGTCCCGGAGCCAAACGCTCGCTCGAAAACACCAAGCGCCCGGAAAAGCTCTACACCGTTTTTGCTGGCGTGGACACGGAAGCGACGGCCAAAGCACGGGAGTACCTGTTGCCATACCCGCCATCGTCGCCCAGCATCGCGCTTTTCAAAGACGGCAAACTCGTGCACTTCTTGGAGCGTCGCCACATAGAAGGCCGCCCGGCAGAAAGCATTGCCGAAAACCTGAAAATGGCTTACGAGCAGTTCTGCTGAATACGCCGAGCGGTTGGCTTTCATGCCGCGTGCCGTCAGGTTCCCCCCATGATTGATGTAACTCATTCAAATTCAGGGCATCAATTATGGTGAACCAAAAAATCTCGGCGAATCAAGGCATAAAAGCCAACCGCTCCAAAAATATATTCCTTTTGGTGCGCAAGTTTTGCGGTTCGTTTTGTCCTTTTGCGATATGAACCAACGCACCCTCGCCTTGCTCGCTGGCCCGCTTCTCTTTCTGCTCATCGCCGCATTGCCTGCGCCCGCAGGTATGCCCGAGGCCGCCAAGCTGACTACCGCTATCACGCTTTGGATTGCCGTCTGGTGGATTACGGAACCAGTGGATTTGGCAGTCACTTCTTTGCTTCCCTTGGTCTTGTTTCCCCTCACTGGCGTGGCGCGGCTCAAAGACGTGTCGGGCGAATATGGCAACGAAATTATCTTTCTATTCATCGCAGGATTTTTCTTTGGCAAGACCATCGAACGCTGGCATCTGCACCGCCGCATCGCGCTTCGGCTGGTGATGTGGTTGGGTAGCAAACCATCGCGGGTGGTGCTGGGTTTCATGGTGGCATCTGCTTTTATTTCGATGTGGGTATCGAACACGGCCACCGCGGTGATGATGACACCTGTGGCGATTGCGGTGGCGGTGCAATCGGGCGGGATAGACAAGGATGCGCGCCATTTTCAAAAGGCTTTGTTGCTCGGGGTGGGGTATGCCTGCTCCATCGGAGGGTTGGCGACACTCATCGGCACACCCACCAACGCCATTTTTGTCTCTTATGTGAAGCAGAAAATGGATATAGCCGTGTCGTTCTGGCAATGGTTTTTGTTTGGTTTGCCTTTCACGACGGTGTTGCTCGTGGCTTGTTGGGGCCTGTTGCTATGGCTCTTCCCGCTGGGCAAGACGATGGATACCTCGCACGATAGCCGCGACGCTATTCGTGAGGACTTGGCCATGCTAGGTCGTGTCACCATGCCGGAGCGTCGCTTGATGTGGTTGTTCGGGGTGGTCATCTTGGCGTGGATAACAGGCTCGCTGGTTTGGTACAAATGGGTGCCCAATTGCAACGACGTGGTGGTAGCGGTGGCTGGCGGCATCTTGCTTTTTTTGGTGCCTTCCGGCGACGGGAGCAAGCCGCTTCTGGATTGGGACACCGCCTTGCGAATACCTTGGGGCATTATTCTGTTGTTTGGTGGCGGACTGGCTTTGGCCAAAGGCTTCGACCAGAGCGGCCTTGCGGCGTGGCTGGGCGAACGCATGACGGGGCTGAGCACCCTTTCGCACCTGCTCATCTTGCTGACCGTGCTGACGGTGGTGGTGCTGTTGAGCGAAGTGGCGAGCAATATCGCCACGGCGAGCATGATGATGCCTGTGTTGGCAGCGTTGGCGGTGAGCATCGGTATGCACCCGTTTGGGTTGCTGCTCAGCGCGACGTTGGCCGCGTCGTTCGGGTTTGGCTTGCCAGTGGCGACGGCACCCAACACGATTGTGTATAGCTCGGGCTATCTGACCACACGCGACATGGCAAAGGCGGGTTTTATACTTGATGCGGTGGCGATTGTGTTGTTGTTGATATTTCTTTACGCGGTGTTGCCGTTTGTTTGGGGCATATCGCTTTGATGGCTGCTGTTTGCACACATAGACCCACTCCCTTACACAGACCAAATTTATCAAAATGTCCAAAGCCGTACTGCTCTTGTTGCTTTTAATTGGCTGGCCGAAATTTCGCACGGCGGCACAGGCTGGGTTTTACATACCCGAGGGGCAGCGACAGGTGGACATACCGTTTGAATACACCAACAATTTCATCATCGTCACGGTGCTTTTCAATGGCTTGTTGCCCTTGAGGTTCATCCTCGACACGGGCGCGGAACACACCATTTTGAGCAAGCGCGAAATCAGCGATATGCTCAAAGTGACGTATGAGCGGGAGTTTCGGGTCACGGGTTCTGATTTGAAGACCGAATTGGTGGCGTATCTGGCGCGGCGTGTTCGTTTTGAAATCGTCGGGAAAGCACTCGCGCCGCGAGAAGACATTTTGGTGCTACAGGAGGATTATTTTCGGTTCGAGGAATACGCGGGCATCAACGTGCACGGCATTATGTCTGCCAATGTGTTTTCAAAATACATCATCAAAATCAACTACGACCGCCACATCATCACACTCTACGACCGCGAGTTTTTCCAAATGAAAGACGAAGGCTATGTGGCGGTGCCTGTCGAAATCTATCGCAACAAGTTGTATCTCAACACCCGCCTCAACATAGTGCCGGATTCCACAGTGCCAGTAAAACTCTTGCTCGACACGGGCGCAGGCTTGCCGTTGCTGCTTTTCAGCGACACGCACCCCATGCTACACCCGCCCGCCAACACTATTTCCTCAAACATCGGCATGGGTTTGGGCGGTTATTTGGAAGGGTTCACGGGACGTATCCGCCAAATCGAGATGGGCACATTCACGCAGCAAAACGTCATCACTTATTTTCAGACACTCGACTCCGCTGCCTACGTCTCCGACCATCTCAACAAACGAAATGGGCTGCTCGGGAACACGCTTCTAAGCCGCTTCATCATCGTGTTGGACTACCACAAGGCGCTCGTATGGCTCAAGCCCGCCCGCTACTTCAAAGCCGAGTATGGCTACGACCGGAGCGGCCTCAACCTCATCGCAACAGGGGCCAATTTTGACCGATACATGGTGCAGAGCGTGGTGCCCAACTCGCCAGCGTCGGAGGCTGATATTCGAAAGGGCGACGAAATACTGCGAGTGGGTGTGTTCCCCCTTGCATTGTCTTCTTTGGCGGATTTGCAACACAAACTCCAAAAAAAAGCGGGGAAAACGCTCAGAATAGTGGTACGCCGCGATGGAAAGATACTCAAGAAAAAAATCGTGTTGCGCGATTTGATTTGAGCATGGCGCGAGCGGACGTGCCGTGAATCAACCCTCGCCAAGCACATCCACCAACGTCTTGATGGCCACAAAAATAGGCTCGCGACCCTCCTTCGTGACCAGCGCGTTCGGGTCGTCCTCTTCTTCCATCACGGCATCCTCGGCAAAGGCGAGCAGGTCTTCTTGTGGGGTGTTTTCAAAAAACGGGTTGAGACGCTCGCGGAACTTCTTGGCCGTGGAGCCTTCCAGTATCTCGTAGTTTTTCTCCTCGGCCAGCCCGATTTGTTCTTCCGAGATGGGTTCCGTCGGGCCGTTCACTTTTTCGAAGGAAAGCCAAGCAATCAGCGCGAGGTATTGCAGGTATCCTTTTTCGTCCTCGTTCAGCAAATCAAAGTTGTCGCTAAACAACCACGCGACCAGCATCGGTTGCGCCTCGGCGAAGGCTTCCATGCGCTGCTCGTACTGCTCGTCGGGAAGATTCTCCAATTCCTCAATGACCGAGTCTATGATTTTTTCCGAAACAAATTTCATGCGTTCAAGTCTTTGAAAATGAAAAGGTTCGTGGGGTGAAAAGGGCTGCAAACCTACGTTGTTGGCAGGGCTTTGCAAAATAAAAACAAGACGACGCGCTCCAACTTTGGCGCTGGCTCACGACCTTCGCTATCCGTTATCCCGCCGATTGTTCATCGTTCATTTTTACTTTTTGCAACAAATGCTCCTCCGTGCAGCCCTTTTAGACATGTACAACGGCGAGTCGAATCGCGGGATTCCGATGCTCCAAAACATCATGCACCGCTACGCCGACGTGCTTGAGTTCGACCGATTCGACGTGCGTGCCAAGTGCGAAATCCCCGACCTTTCCTACGAAATCTATGTGTTCTCCGGAGGCCCCGGTGACCCGCTCGAATCGGGAGGGCAATGGCAAGAGCCATTCTTCAACCTCATCGGACAGCTCTGGCAGTGGAACTTGCGCAACGAAACCAAGAAACACGTCTTCTTCATCTGCCACTCCTTCCAGATGGCTTGCCATCATTTTCAGGTGGGCGACGTGACGCAACGCTACAAGATGTCGTTTGGCACCTACCCGGTGCACAAAACACACGGAGGCAAGGACGAGCCGCTGTTCGAGCAGTTGACCGACCCGTTCTACATCGCCGATTTTCGCCGCTATCAGGTGGTGAACCCCAATCACGACCGCCTCGCAGCCATGGGCGCGCGTATCCTCTGCATGGAAAAGCTCCGCCCCCACATCCACCACGAGCGGGCGGTGATGGGCATTCGATTCAGCCCTGAAATGGTCGGCACGCAATTCCACCCGGAAGCCGACCCGGAAGGCTTGCTCGAATACTTCATGGAAGAGGAGCGCCGCCAGTCCATCGTGGAGGAACACGGCGAATCGCGCTACCACCGCATGATACGCGATTTGGCCAATCCGATGAAAATCCGACGCACCTTCGATGCCGTGATTCCGGGCTTTTTGGAAAACGCCATTGAGCAGCTGTCGCTGGAATTGGTTTGACTATTTGCCCAGCGAAATCAAATTGGCAAACAGCCGATAAGCGCCCGGCACCCCTGCGGGCAACTCGCGGAAAAACGACAAGCCAGTATAGACAAAATAACCCTTGCCGTGCCGAGCCACCAACAAGGCACCATCGGCAGGTTTCTCCTCAGGGTCGTTCATGGATAGGGGCGCTTCGAAGGCCGCGTCCCATTCGCCGGGAAAATAGAGGCCGCGCTCTTGCACCCAGCCATCAAAATCTCTGGATGTCAATTTGTTGGGCGTGTTCAGCACCGGGTGTTGGGGCAGTAGGAACCGCACCTCAGCTGCCTCGTCGGTGACGCGGGCGCGCGATAATTTCAGCGGGTATGGTGCCACGTCGGGGCGCACAAGGGCATGGCTCGTGTTGTATTGCAACAGCAGGGTGCCGCCATTCTTCACATATTCGAGCAGTTGCGCGTGTTGGAAACTCAAATTGTCCTTAGTGTTGTAAGCTCGCACCCCGACCACGATGGCATCAAACTTTGCAAGAGCCGCCGTCTCCATGTCCTTGTCCTCCAAAATCGTGACTCGGCAGCCCATTTGGCGCAGCGCCGCGGGAACATCGTCGCCCGCGCCCATGTAGTAGCCGATGTTGCGAGCCTTCACCTGCAAATCGAGGCGGGCGGCGCTGACGGCGGAGGGCAACAGCACGCTTTGCTGTGGGATGTGGTCGTATTTGATGGTGACGAGGCGGTCGGAATAGCGCGTTGAGCCGATGCTCACGACGGCGTTGAGCAGGGTTTGGGCGGTGTTGCCATTGGTCTGCACGTCGAAGCTGAAGATTTTTTCCTCGCCTTTTCTGGTAAAACTGAACGCTTGGTCTTGACCAATGATTTTCCAGTTTTTATCGGGAACCATCACCGATACCGTGCCAGCTACGGAGTCGCGCCCGGCTTTCACCCGCACGGCGACTTTGTTGTTGTTTTGGGAAAAAATGTAGGATGGTTCGGTGAACTCCACGAACACGGGTGGTAACACCTCGAAGGGCCGCCAAACCTCTCCGATGGCTGGCTCGTTGGTTTTCCAAGCCACGTCGGTCTCGTATTCGAGCGGCACGCCCGCGATGCTGAGCGACCAGCGCACCGTGGCGAAACGCGGCGTCTCGGGTATGCCGCGCAGAAGTTGGTCCTCCACGCTGTACATTCCCTCGGTGGAGGCGGTGCGCAGCCAATAGGGCGCTGTGAACGGCGCATCGTGCGGAATGGTCACTTTGCGTTCCACGACGAATCCTTTGTTCAAATCCATGTTTTTGGCGCAAACGGTGTCAAAAAGGCCGGGGGCGATAGCGATGCTGTGGAGCGTGACACCGCTTTCGTTTTCGGGGTTGTGTCCGTTGGTGCCGTTGGCCATGCCACTTGTTTTCGCAGGGGCGCGGGTGATGGCCTCCAAACGGATTTTGACCGTTTCGCCCGGGGTTGTGATGGGTTCGGCTGCTGTGGCTTCCAGATAAAGGCCGAGGCACCCGCGAATGACCTCCTTGATTTCTTCCAATTTTTTTGTTTTCCAAAAACCATCGGGCAACGCCCGCATCATCTGCATGGCTTGCAAGAGGTCGGGCACGGAGGCAGCGGGTTGGTCGGCGCGGAAGTTTTGGTCAATTTTGTAGAGCAGCCTGCCTATCGGCTCGCCGCCTGCCACGCGCCCCCAAGTGGTGTTGATGCCCTCGAACAGGTCGTTGGAGCTGGGTCGGTCGCCTTTCACGAAGTCGAGATATTCCATGGAGGAGCCTCGGTTGCTCAGCATGCCGAAGCCTTGGCAGCGGTGCATGGAGCGGCTTTCGGCGGCGATTTCGCCGTTGCTCTTGCCTTTGAGCGGCAGATACACGCCCATATCAAGGGCATAGAGGTGGCTCTTGTCCATTTTCTCAAAGGCTTCCTGGCCTCCGAAGAAGAACCACGAGGTGTTGAAAAATTGGCGGCGTGGCTGCCAGAGTTTGGTGTAGGTCAGTTGTTCGGGATATGCGTCGGCGTTGCCAGCGAGGTCGAAGGCTTCCACGGAGAGCATGGCGGAGGCCGTGTGGTGGCCGTGCGTGTCGTATTTTTTATCGTGGTAAAAGCGGTTGATGACCACATCGGGTTGGGTTTGCCGGAAGGCCCACACCGCATCGGCGAGCACGGCTTCTTTGTCCCAGATGCGCATGGTTTCTTCGGGGTTTTTGGAAAAACCAAAGTCGTTGGCGCGGGTGAAGAGTTGCCGACCGCCGTCTATGGAACGGGCCATGAGCAATTCTTGGGTGCGTAACACGCCGAGCAGCTCGCGGATTTCAGGCCCGATGAGGTTTTGGCCGCCGTCGCCGCGAGTCATGGAGAGGTAGGTGACGTCGTACAGTTTTTCGTTGCGCAGAAAGCTAATCATCCGGGTGTTTTCGTCGTCGGGGTGGGCGGCGACGTAGAGCACCGAGCCAAGCACGTTGAGTTTTTTGATGGCGTGGTGCAGGTCGGCAGCGTTGGGTTTGGCGGGTTTTTGGGCAAGTAGCGCAAGGGGGAAAACGCTGAGGGCGAGCAGGTAAGCGTATTTGTGTTTCATGCCAGAGTGAAAATGTTTGAGGGGCAAAAATAGGCACAAAAAACAAGCAGGGGCGGGATGTGTTTGCTGGCCGAACGCAGATTGTCGCGACACAGCCGAGTTAGTGGGGGTATTCGCCTGGCAAGTATCGGTTGTTTTGGGTATGTTGAGGATTCGCGGGCGTATTGGTTTTGGGAACAATTTTTAAAAGGGATGCGGCATGGCAGGCCCCATGCCGCCCAAAAGAAATGCCCCGGAAGAAACTCCCGGAGCACCCCACAAGCATTTTGTTCAGCGCAGCTTATGCTTTGTCGAGCACCTCATCAGCCATTGAGTTGGCTTTGGCTTTGGTGCGTTTTACGGCGTTGGTTGCCTCTTTGACGGCGCTCTCAAATTTTTCGCTCGCTTCTTCCAAGATGTCATCGAACTTGTCCTTCAGGGTGTCCACATAGTTTTCGCCTTTTTTAACAATTTTTCTGCGGGTTCTTTCCCCCTTGTCGGGAGCGAGCAGGATGCCTAAGAGTGTGCCTACGGCTACGCCGCCCAGAAAGCCTAACAATACATTGCCTCGTTTCATAACGAAAGTGATTTAGAGGTTAACGAACATTTTGTGGAAATTCAACGGCATGGCTCTCGAAATGTTCTCTTTGAGGCGATGATATTGGTCAGTTTTTTGACTGATGCCAAGTATTGTCGCGCTATTTTTCGCAGAATGCCCGGCTAGCACTTTGACATTGGCTGGTCGGGCATTCTCACGAAGGCATCTCTTTTGCTTCAATTGTTCACCGGCAAAAACGAGTACTCTTTCCCGTAGCGCAACATCTGCTTCACGAAGTCGAGTTCGCGCTCCACCTTCACGTCGGTGATGTGGCCGCTTGCGTCGCGCACCGCCACCAACCGCGGCTGCACGAAGCCCGAATAGGCCTTGGTGGGCAAGTTGGCGTAGCGCATTTTCACCTGCCGGCCAGTGGCTGCGTCGGTTTTCACGCCATAGGTTTCCACCAAGTCATGGGCGGCTTGGTAGTCGCCTTCCGATTTGATGCGCTGGATTTCGGCGAGCAATTGGCCGAACAGCACGCGCAGTTTGGCGTAGTCGCGGATGTCGTAGTAGGTTTTGCCGTTGCGCTCCACTTTGGCGATGACGTTGTCTTTTTTGCCTTTTTCATAAGCCCAAGCGGCCACGAGTTGGCGGTTGCGCATGTGGTCTTCCTCGATGTCGGCACCTGAGGGGATGCGGCGCAGTTGCATGAGCAAGCCATTTCGGATGTATTGGTCGTACTCGGCTTTGTAGGCGTTGGCATCGGGGAGGAGGCCCCATTCCACGAGTTTGGGGTCGGGCATGAAGTATAGGGCCACCAAGTCGGCGCGGCCTTCTTCGAGGGTGCTGGCGTATTGCTTGAGGGTGACGTTGGGTTCTGGCATGCCGGGCTTGAGCTGGCCGCTTGCGTGTCCGATGACCTCGTGGAGCGCCGTGTGCATTTTGCTGCACGCTTCTCCATATTTTTTGGCGATTTCCACCTCCTCTGCATCGTGGGCGAATTCCTGCAAGGCCAATGCGCCACCTGCTTTGGCGTAGGCGTTTTCGATGTTGTTGAGACTGATGGATTTGGAGCCGTATTGCTCACGCACCCAGTTGGAGTTGGGCAAATTGATACCGATGGGTGTGCTGGGGGCGCAGTCGCCGCCTTCCATGGCGACGTTGATGACGCGGTAGGAGACCCCTTTCACGTTTTTCTTTTTGTATGCTTCGGGGATGGTGGAGTTGTCCTCAAAATACTGCGCGTTTTGGCTCACGGTTGCCATTTTGGCGGTGGCATCGGGGTCGTTGTATTGCACCACCGCTTCCCAGTCGCCCTTGTAGCCGAGCGGGTCGTGATAGACTTCGATGAAGCCATTGATGAAGTCAATGGTGCTTTCGGTGTCCTGCACCCAAGCGATATTGTACTCGTCAAACTTTCTGAGGTCGCCGGTCTTGTAGTACTCCACGAGCAAGCGAATGGCTTTTTTCTGCTGCTCGTTTTCGGCGAAAGGAATCGCCTTTTCGAGATACCCGACGATTTTGTCAATGGCCGCGCCGTACATATTGCCTGCGCCGGCTTTCCATACTTGCTCGCTGAGTGTGCGTTTCCCATCGGAGACCAATTTGGAGTTGAGGCCGAATTGTGGCGGATTGGCCCCTGCTTCACTGAGTTTTTTCTGATAAAACTCGTCCACCTGCTCGGCACTCACGTTTTCATAAAAATTGACGGCGGACGTTTTCACCACATCCACGCCTTTGTCCTTATTGGTTCGTTTGGCCAACACGTTCGGGTCGAACACGATGGGAGTCAGCCGGGCGATAAGGTTGTTGGCGTTTTCGCCCTGCGCCAAAGGCAGTTTGTTCGGGTCGGAGTTTTGCAGCAAGGCGTAGAAATACTCTTTTGAAAAATCGGGGAGTATCTTGGTCTCGTTGTAGTGATGGTGGATGCCGTTGCTGAACCACACGCGCTTGGCGTAGGTCTCGAATTTTTTCCAATCCGTCGAGCTGCGGTCGCCTTTGTAGGAGTCATAGATGCCCTCAAGCATCTTGCGCACGGTCAAGTTGTGTTTGCAGTGCTGGTCGTAGATGATATCGCGGCCAGCCAGCGCGGCTTCCGACAGGTAATAGATGAAGGTCTTTTGGCGGAGCGAGAGTTTGTCCCATCCGGGCAGTTCGTAGTGAAGGATTTGGAGGTCGGCGAAGGTGTCGAGCACGACCTTTTCGGCGGCGAAAGCCCCTGTGCCGGCTGCTGAGGGAGGTGCGGGTTTGGAAGCCGAGCGGTCGGTCGGCTTTTGGCTGCACGCGAAGGCCAGGAATATGACAGAGGCAAGTGGGAGGATGAATTTGAGTGGTGTGGATTTCATTACAAAGATTTGAAAAACAATTGTTTGGAAAGGAAAATCACTTTTTTGTCAAACCATTCAACTCGTTGAACAGGTCTTTGATTTTTGGGTCAACGGGAATGTTTGCCTCTCCCCAACTGATGCGATGCACACTGTCGCCGTCGAGTATCTCAATGAAGTCATAAACATTGCCGGGGTGCTTAAAATCGCGCTGGGCGAGGCCGAGCGTTTCCACCATTTTGTAAAGCGCCTTTGCCTTGTTGGCCTTTGCCTTGCGGGTCTCAGTCAAAGCGCCGCCCATTTCGCGTTTGAAAATTTGGCCGTTGTCGAGCAGCGTGTAAGTGGTCTCCTTGCCGACGATGCCGCCGCCGCTGCCCCAGCGGAGTTGATTGTCGGGGAAATTGCCGGGGGTGTATTTGGTTTGCTTGCAGGCGAGCCAAAGAAAGGCAGTGGCGAACAGGGTAAGCGCAATGATGGTTGTTTTCATTGAAAATGAACAATTTGAATGGTGAAAATGAACGGTTGTCGGCGACAAAAGTAGTTGATTTTGCGGTTTGTGTGACTGGCTTTGCGATGTTAGGCCCGACGTGACCTTTCACCCCGTATGTTAAATCTCCCCACCCCCTTGCCCACGTCGCCGCCCCTCCCTACATTAGCCCTCGCCAAGACGTTGGCGCGCCTAATCCCCTCCCACCACGTTGCCCGGCACGACGGGCGGCACGCTTTAATCTCACCCTGACCGCTGGGCGTGCGTCCTCGCAAACCGACGTTTTTGCGCGACGCCACCGAGAAGCGGCCTCTTTGCCCGGCAGTTTTTTTAATCCTCACCGATGCCCCGCCCGGCGGGGTGCGCCGCGTGCTCGAGTGCGCGGCGCACCCCACGGCGACTACCGCGACACGACGCGGCGGCGAGGGGCAGGCCAATCATCCCTTGAGCATCATGCAAACCGTTATTCATTCATTTTTCAAAAACCTTTTACCATGCTTGACAAAATTATCTTCCGAAAAAAACGGGGTGGCAAAACATTGAATCGCCCGGCACCCCATCTCAATCCCTTGCCCCTTTCGGCACGCTCATGGAAAACCCCGTCTCAAGAGCCGTGACAGGCGGCGCCAGCCAGTCTCGCCGCTTGTCTTTCCCGGCCGCCCGCTATGCGGGTGGGTGGCTTGACCTGCTGCGCACAGTCTTTTTCCTTGTGTCGCTCCTGTTGGTTGCGAAAGAAGAGGTCAGGGGCAAGGCACGGCGACTTGCGTCGTGCCGCCGAGTTGCAGCAACATAGGGATTTTCGTGGAGCCAATATCCGCCCCTGCCTGCGGGAAAGCGAGTGCAATCGCTTCTTCTTCCGTGTCGGGCTGCTGACCAACAGCCTCCGGTGCCGGGCAACCCAGCCTCGTTCGACTTGTGCTACGATGAGTTGATTGTATCCCTGCGAGTGGCCACCATCCCCTCGGGCGGGCTGTCGTCGGTCAACCGGGTCGAGACGGCCAATTGCCTTCCCATAGCCTATCAAGGCGCCTGGCTTTGACCCCGACAACCAAGTGACCCTTGCCTTGTTCTGCGCCGCCTACGAACAAGGTATCTGCTCTTCCCCGACGATAACCTTTGTCAACAACGGCTTCAACCAATACCGGGCAAGCCTTTTTGTCCTGCTGTGGACGGCGTGCCGGGCGAGGATTTGGAGTTCTTGACCGTGCTTTCCGCCTACGACCATGACTTGGCCAACATCCACTGCCAGAACCTGTCCCTGCAATCGGACGTGTTCGCGGTGCCAAGCCCCAACGACCTCGAATCGGGGCTTTGCGTGTCGTTCGCGGATTTTGACCATGACGACGGGTTGCTGCCAGTGTTGGCAACCAACACCGGGATGGGTGCCGTCAATGTCGGGCACCTCTCGTTTTCCTTCGTGATAGAAACCGACAACATCATGGACCCGCCCAAAATGACAAATTTCGCGCACTCGCCCGCCGAGCAATCCATCGAGCCAATAGCGGGCACGGACAATTGGCGCGGTTATGTCAGGTTTGACGAGAGCTCGGGGATTGTGGTGCCCGGGCAAGACGAGTTGAGGTTGTTCGACATCGAAATCATGGGCCCGTCAACGAATCTCTTGAGGCAGGCGCCAACGTTTGCCTCGCGCAGGCCAGATACGCATCGGCAGCGATTGCAAGACTGCCTGCCTGCCGCTCGATTGCGCCAAGGCCGTGTTCGACGGGGACGAGCCTTGCCCACCGCCAGTTCACGGTCATCGTCCGGGCGGCGCAAGAGAACAGCACCTGTAGCGAATTGGGCGTGAAAGCATCGCTCGCTTGGGCGAACCCGACCAACCCGCTCGACTTCGACCGCATCCGCGTCGCCCTTGAGTTCGACCTGCCCGCCGGCGTCTGCCATTGCCGGCATAAGCGACAACGAGTTCGGGTGCCCGGCCAACCCGCAATGCCTGCCCGACGGGGGCTTCACCGATTGTTTCAAGATTGAGGGCAACAGGGTCACTTTCTGCTTCTTCCCGTGACGGCGCAGCCCGTCGAGTTGGGCTCGTCGTTCACGGTCAATTTCGACGCGCCGATAAACTGCGTCAACGGCGCCACCGTGCGAGAATCCATGGTTGACGTGGCCACCGACCCGCCGGGAGGCGACGGGTGCGTGGCCGACGTGTATATCTTCGAGGACGATTTCCCGCTTTGCACCCCCATGCTGGCGGGCTGGGTGCGCAACGCCAACGGGGCGGACATAGACGACGCGGCCATCCGGGTGCAGCGTACCATGACGGACCCCAACTGCCCGCCGATCAGTATATGCCCAACAACGCCCCGTGGGCCCCTGTGCCCCTGCGACATGGCCACCTATAAGGTGACCCCACAGGTCAGGTTCACGGGCTTCGAGCATTGGGTGAACGGCGTGACCTCCTTCGACCTCGCGCTCATCTCCCGGCACATCCACAACATCATCCCCTTCACCTCCATTTACCAGTACGCGGCGGCGGACGCGACCAATAACGGTCAGGTTCAGAGCGACGACATTGACGAGATAAGAAAGCTTCGATTCTGGGCATCCACCTGACCTTGCCCGACAATGCCTCGTGGCGATATTTCGACGCGTACTCTACTGGTACGCTGCCTTCTATCCCCACCGGCCTATTTGGCCTACCCGACGAGAACTGGGTGGGCAACCCGTCGAACACGTCCGTGGACTTCGTGGCCGTGAAGGTGGGCGACGTGAACCACTCGCACGACGCCGACCTCGCCAGCGGCCAGCCCCCGGGGACGCTGACCCTGAGCGGCGAGACGGCGGCGCGGCGGCGGCCGGCGCGTACCTGAGCCTGCCGCTGCGCTACGAGGGCGCGGTGCCGCTGGCCGCCATGCAGCTCAGGCTGCGCTTCGATGCCGAGCGGTGGGAGTTCGTGGGGGTGAGCGCCGGCGACCTGCCACAGGTGACGGAGGCCTGCTTCAACCTGTCGGATGCCGCCCGCGGCGAAATCAGGTTCGCGTGGTATGCCGGGCTGCCGGAGGAGCACGCCCGCGAGGGGCAGAGCGTCTTTTGGCTCACCCTGCGCCGGCGCCGCGGTCGGCGCCGGCGAGCGCGTGATTCAAGCGGGCGCGACCTGATGCCGGCCATGGCCTTCAACGCCCGCGGCGGGCGCTACGGCCTGCGGCTGGGCGAGCCTGCCAAGCCCCGGCAGGACGCGCCCCCGACGACCCCGGCCTCGCCGTCGCCTGCCCCCCAACCCGACATCCGGGGCGTTCGCGCTCGACATCGCCGCGCCCGAGGGCGCCGACCGGCCGTCGTGCTGGCGTTCGGCCCGTTTGGCAGGAGGCTGCTGCGGCGCGAGACGCCCCTGACGGGGCCGACCACCTCTTTCATCGTCCGGGAGGCCGCCGACTGCCTGCCGGGGTGTATTTCTGGAAAGTGAGGGTGGGCGACGCCGAGGCCGAGGGCCGCGTGGTGAGGCAGTGAGTGCTCTTGGGCATATAGTGGCCGGGCGGCACAGCGTCGCCCGGCCGCCAGCCAATCCCTTTCAGGACACTCGCCCGACGAATCGAAATCGTCGGACGAATCAAAGGCGACATTGGGCATTTATTAGACTTGTTGCGGTGGAGGCCTTTGGCGAAGGGAAAGCCCTTTTTCCGACTGGCTTCGTTAAATTTTTCGCCGAATATGCCCAATTTCGACTGCAAAATTTGCCTCGCCAGTCGAAAAAATGACAACCCCCTTCACTCAAAACCCTCCACCGCAACAAGTCTATTTAAATATCTGATGTCCAATGCTCAATGTGCAATGACTTATGCGAATCAAGGGTTAGAAAATTGACTTCATTTTAAGCGACTTACGTTTACGAAACTTTCAAAAGTTTCGTAAACGTGGGTGCTTAAAAAATATGATTTTCAACACTTTGGGTTTTCCAACTCTTGATTCGCATGACTTACACGAACCGAACACAATTTTTATTCTCATGAAAAACATCCTCCTCCTCTCCATACTCCTCCTCGGGGCGCTCGGCCCCCGCCCTTTCGCAAAAGCGCCTCCACGTCAACCATGCCGCCACCGCCAGAACAACGGCTCGTCGTGGCCGACGCCTACGCCGACCTGCACGCCGCCTTTGCCGCCGCCCAGCCCGGCGACGAGGTGGGTGGCCGGGGCGAGTACAGCCCACGGGCGACGGCAACCGCGACTCCTTTTTCCTCATGCCCAGCGGCGTGCGGCTCTACGGCGGCTTCGCCGCACCGAGGCCAACCTCGCGCAGCGCGACTGGCAGGCGCACCCCACCGTGCTGAGCGGCGACATCGGCGCGGCGGGCGACAGCACCGACAACTCCTTCAACATACTGGTGATGGGCGAGGCCGCCGACGGCACGCTCTTCGACGGGCTGACCTTTCGCCACGGCAGGGCGGAGCCTCCCATCCTGACCGGCTTCCCCTTCCCGCGCAACGCCTGCGGCGCGGCCGTCCACATCAACGCCGGCGGCGGGGTGGCCTACCCGGTGTTTCGCAACTGCCGCTTCGAGCGCAACCACGCGCGCCTGCACGGCGGGGCGGTGTTCGTGCACGCCGCCGCCGACGGCTCCATGGCCGTCCAGTTTCTCGACTGCGTGTTCGAGCGCAACAGCGTCGGGGCGGACGGCGGGGCGGTTTACTGCACCGGGCATGTGGGCGTCGAGCGCGTCCCGGATTTCGGCAACTGCACCTTCACGGCCAATCAGGCCGCCCGTTTCGGCAAGGCGGTGCTGTACAAGTCGCTCTCGCAAGACGACACCCTGCAATACCTCAACTGCCGCTTCTACCTCAACGGCGACTCCACCCGCTGGGTACTGGAGAACCTCTCCGGGAACCACTCCAGGATTGACAGCTGCCTCTTCGACGGGAACCCGTCCTTTTGTTTCAGGGACGATTATGTCACCTCCGGGAACTTTACCCAGACCTCGCACGTGACGAACTCTACGTTCCTCAACGGCACACCGTTCACACCTTACGGGCAAAAAGAGTGCAAAATCAAGAATTGCATCGTTCGCAACTGTGTCGGTGGAATATCTCCTGACGGAAAGAACAAAATAGAAGTTTCCAATTGCATCGTGGATTCCTGCCTCATCTCTCACGCGATTGGCGCGCAATGCGCGCCCGGCGGTGACTGCGAGTATTCCAACCTGGTCATCAGGAACAACAGGCTGGTTTCGGGCGACTTCGGCATACGGGCCTTCGCCGTCTGCTACAACACGCCCAACGTGCGGTTCCGCAACATAGAGATTGCCAACCACGACAGCATGCACCTGTACAGAACGGCCCCCCAATACACCACCTCGCTCAACTTCAGCCACCTCAGCGTTGTCGGCAACAGGCTCTACTACCGCCAGAACCACAGCTCGTCCGCCCCCGTCCCGACCAAATACCGCAACAGCGTCTTCCACGCGAACACGGACATCGGGCCGCTCAACCTGTTCGGCACCTATCCGTCGGTGACCTTCGACAACTGCGCCCTCGACTCGCTCGACTGCTCCCCGCCCAACGTGACCTGCAACAACACCCTTATCGGCCTCGACCCCATGTTCGTCGACCCCGACGCGGGCGACTTCCGCCTCCAAGCCTGCTCGCCCCTGCGCAACGCCGGCAACAACCTCCACGCCGCCAACATCCCCACCGACCTCGCCGGAACCCCCGCATCCAGACGGCACGGTGGACATCGGCGCCTACGAAACCCCGCCCTCGCCCTCGCCGCCGAGCCGGGGGTGTCGCCCGCCTGTGTCGGCGGGAGCAACGGGAGCGTTGCCATCGCCCCGCAACACGGCTGCGAGCCTTATGGCGTGGCGTGGCAGTCCGCCCCTCTCCGGCGACTCCTCTCCGGCCTCGCGCCCGGCAACTACCTGCTCACCGTCACCGACGCCTGGGAAACTCCCTGACGGCCTCCGTCACCGTGCCTGCCGCCCCCGCGCCCACCCTGCAGGTGGACGGACAGCCCATCTCCTGCTTCGGCGCCGCCGACGCCATGCTCTCCGTCAGGGCGCTCACCGGAAAGCCCCCTTCGCCTACCTGTGGTCGCCCTCCGGCGCCACCGACTCGGTGGACACGGCGCTCGGCTCCCGGCCCGGCCTCCGTCACCGTCACCGACGACTGGGGCTGCACGGCCACCTTCTCCTTCGACATCCCCGAGCCGGACACCCTGCAGTTCGCCGCCACCGTCACCCGCCCCTCCACCCCACAGAGCGCCGACGGGGCATCGTGGTGAACAGCGTGACGGGCGGCACGCCGCCCTACGCCTACCTGTGGGAGCCGGGCGGCAGCATGGAGGCCATACTTGCGGGGCTGTCGGAGGGCACCTACGCGCTGACGGTGACGGACGCGCGGGGCTGCGAGGCGGCGTGGACGTTCGAGGTGAAGGCGCTGGTGGGCGTGACGGAGGCGGAGGGCGTGGCGACGCTGGTCATCTGGCCGAACCCGGCGGGGGAGTCGGCGTGGCTGAGGTGGGAGGGCGCGATGCCGTCGGTGCTGGAGATGTACGACGCTCGGGGTCGCTTGGTTCGGTCGGAGCGGGTGTCGGCGGCGGGGGAGCGGTGGCGGGTGTCGCTGGAGGGGCTGGCCGCCGGGGCGTACGCGGTGATTTTGCGCGGCGGGAGTGGCAAGGCGGTGGGTGTGGGAAGGTTGGTGAGGGGCATTGGAGGGCGTTAGGGGTTATTGAGGGTAATTAAGGGTAATTAAGAGTCATTGAGGGTAATTAAGGGTCATTGAGGGTAATTAAGGGTCATTGAGGGTCATTGGGAGGGGTATTAGGGGCAGCAAACGCATCAAAATACAACCGACCTCGGAGAGGTCAAATGTCTATCGCAGCAAACAGGTCACCAACATTCGACCTCGCTGGGGAGAGTGTTCAGAAAAGTGTGTCAAACCATACCGGATGTTTTCTTTTTACGCAATACACGCCGCGCTTAAAGGAATGTAAATTATTGAAAACCAAAACTCTGTGCCCTTCGTGCCTCTGTGTTTTCTTATCGTCTCCCTTGGGATGACACAGTTTTCTAAACACTCTCTCGCTGGGTCGTAAACACCGCGAAAATGGGGCGTTTCTACTAACATTTGACCTCTCCGAGGTCGGTTGTATTTTGATGCGTTTGCCCTGCCCATAATGACCCCTCAATGACCCATAATGCCCCCTAATGACCCTTAATTACCCTTAATGCCCCCCGTAATCGGCAGTCAAAGCATCAAGTGCGATTGCCGTAGCCAAGCGTCCAGCCGACCACGCCGCCAATGAGCGCACCGAACACGGCCCACAGGGCGGAGTCCACGAGTGCGGCGGTGGCGTTCATGATATTGGAGGTGCCCAGCATGGACAGGTTGTAACCCAAGGCCATGAGCAGCCCTACCCACGACCCGCCGATGGCGCCGGTGCGGAAAGTGGAAATGTTGGCCCAGCGGCTGTAAATCATCGCAAAGAGCAATCCTGTGGCAAGGTTGCCCAAGATGAGCGGAATCCACCCCATAGAGGCTTCGTCTTTCATGACACCTGTGGCGCTTCCCTGATTGTTGGCGAAGAAGTCCATCAACAGGATGCCGTAGAAGAGCCAGCCTAAAAGGAAACAGGTGACACCCCCTGCCAAGGCTGCGAGTAAAACTTTGGTATTCATAACGTTTTGATTTTAGGTGAACAGAAAAAATTTTACTGCGGCAAAAGTAGTAGATGTTAAAAATATATTCTGCCTAAAAAAATAAAATACCATTGTTTATTCTAAATAGATGGATGGTCGTCAGTGCAGCTATTCTCGGTTTGTAAGAGGTGTCATCTTTTGAGGAACGGAAAAGGTGACACCTTGGCCTGTTTTTGAGATGTCGCCTCTCCATGCTTCCGGGATGACACCTCAGAACCCGACAAAGCGAGAATCGCTGTCCGTTGGTGGGGATACCAGTGAAGGCAAGAAGCGCATGGAAGATGTTGTTTTTTGTGACAACAATTATGACCTAGGAGCGGTCAAATGCCTATCACAGAAAAAAGGCCACCAACATTCGACCCCTCTGGGGTCGTTAACATCTCGAAAATGGGGCGTTTCTACCAACATTTGACCGCTCCGAGGTTTGTTCGTTTTTGATGCGTTTGACTTGCGGGACGCGAGCGACGGCAAGCGTGGAAACTGGCATTGGCATGTTCCCAAATTAGCACATTCCACTCATTTATCCCAACATTCCTCTTTCACTGCGCGGGCATATTCTATGTCGCGGACCAAGCGCAGGTAAGAGTCGCGGTTGTGGCGTTCGTTTTCGGCGGATGATTTTGTTTGGAAAATGAAATGGGCGAGACTTGGCCAGCCTTTCAGTTCGGCAGCGGAGAGGGCGAGACAGATGCTGCGTTTGTCGGAAATATCGGGATGGGCATTGCGTTCCGCGTCGCCAGCCATGCGCAAATAGGTAGAGATGGTGGCACGAGTGGGCTGGTAGAAATCGAGGCGGTGTATGCGTGGGTCGGAGGGCAGATAGGTGACGAGGAAGGCATCGCGGTCGGTGAGTGGGAAGCCGTTGGGCAGCAAAATTTGACCTGTGTCGGCCACCGGGAAGGCACCGCTGATGCGGATACTGTTGTTGGTGGTGAAGCCGTAGAAGACCTTTCGCTGCATGGCTTCACGCACGATGAACAGTTGGGCGGTGTCTGTTTTTCCCTCGGAAGCGAGGCGTTGCACGTTCTCCTCGGTCAGGCTGCTGAAAAGGCTTGTTTGGGAGCGGCGTTCGGCCTTGTTCCATCGGTCGAGTTGTCGAAAGCCGTACACGGTTGCCCCGACCAATGCCACGAAACCCAAGAGAAACAAGGCCATTTGTCGTCGGATGCGGCGCTCGTCCACTCGTCGGATACGATTGCGCGGGGTGTCCACCGTTTTGTTCACGGTGAATTCGTAGCCGAAACGCCCGTCGGGTTCCTTGTGCAGGTGAATTTCACAAAATTCATCTTCGATGAAAAACGAGTAGGTACGCGGCTCTTTCACCGAAAAATCCACCTGCACCACGCGCATATTGCAGTGTATCAACAAATGCCCGCTCTCGTCGCCGTGGTATAAGCCCACGCGATGCCGACCGCCTCGGTCGTCTAGAAAAACCCAGCCCATTTGTGCCATGATGAGTGTGTCAGCGCAAATTTGAAATGGAAAGGTAACGCGACGCGGCGGCTTTTGTGTCGGGTAGTGTGTTAAAACTTTTCCGACCACGATTTTAGCACGGCTTCGGCTGCCGCAAAGGGCGACATCTGCCCGGCGAGTACGGCGGGTTCGAGCGTTTCCAGTTGTTTTCTGACTTTCGGATGGCTGAAAAAGGCCGTTTGGATGCCAGCTTGCAGGGTTTCTTTGAACCAATATCTCGCCTGCTGTTTTCGGTTTTCCTGAAAAAAACCGTTGTCGAGGATATGTGCCTTGAAGGCTTCGATGGTCAGCCAGATTTCCGCGATGCCGGTGCCTTGTTCGGCGCTGCAAGTCAGCACTTTGGGTGTCCATCCATTGGGCTTGGGAGGGAAAAGATGGGTGGCGTTGAGGTAGTGGGCGCGGGCCTGGTTGGCTAATTTCATCCGTTCGCCATCGGCCTTGTTCACTGCCAAGATGTCGGCCATTTCCACGATGCCGCGTTTGATGCCTTGCAACTCGTCGCCTGCTCCGGGCAATAGCAGCAACAGGAACAAATCCGTCATGCTGTGCGCTGCGATTTCGGATTGACCCACTCCCACCGTTTCAATAATGACCGTGCCGTAACCTGCCGCTTCCACCAGTAAGATGGTCTCGCGTGTTTTGCGTGCCACGCCTCCCAGCGACTCACCTGATGGTGAGGGGCGGATGAAGGCCATATCATTGGCGGAGAGCTGTTCCATACGCGTCTTGTCGCCCAAAATGCTGCCTTTGCTTACCGAGCTGGTGGGGTCAATGGCCAACACGGCCACGCGCTGGCCTTGCTGCGTCAGGTGGGTGCCGAGCGCCTCGATAAAGGTGCTTTTGCCCACGCCCGGCGCTCCGGTGACGGCGATGCGGAGGGTAGGGTTGTTGGTTGCTGGTTGTTGCCCGCCCGGATGAACATCCGTTCGGATGGGGTTGCTGTTGGTGGGGTGGAGCAGTTCGGCGATGACTTCTTGGGCGAGTGCTTGGTGGTCGGGGCGGGCACTTTCCACCAAGGTGATGGCTTGCCCCAGCACGACGCGGTTGCCAGCGCGGATGCCTTGCACGAATGTCTCGACGGTGGGTAGGACGCGACGCATCGTGCGAAGGTAGTTCATCTCTTCAACCTTCTAAGAACGGCGTTGTTTTCGTGTTGGCAACACACAAACAATTGCTTTGACGATGAAACCCTTTTTCCCGCTTTTTCTGCTGATTTTTTCTCTTTTTTCCTGTAAAAACGACGCAAAAACACCAGCTGCTTCGGATTCGGCCAATGCCCCAGCCGAAGCCCGACAGGACGCGGCGCCCGCTCCTCGCAAACACATCGTTTTCTTTGGCAACAGCATCACGGCTGCTTACCAACTTTCGCCCGAACAGGGCTTCACCCATCTTGTTCAAATGAAAATTGACTCGCTCGGTCTGCCTTACACCTGCGTGAATGCGGGGCTGAGCGGCGAGACCACCGCCGATGGGGTGAGCCGTATTGATTGGATTTTGGAACAACCCATTGATATTTTCGTGCTCGAACTCGGTGGCAACGATGCCCTGCGCGGCTTGCCGCTCTCGGAATCGAAAAAGAATTTGCAATTGATAATTGATAAGGTGAAGGCGAAATATCCTGATTGCAAAATCATCGTGGCGGGCATGATGGCTCCTCCCAACCTCGGTTCCTACGCGAAGGAATTTCACGATATTTTTCCGGCGCTCGCCAAGCGCAACAACGCCGCGCTCATCCCTTTTATCCTCGAAGGCGTGGGCGGCGACCCTTCGCTCAATCTGCCTGATGGCATTCACCCCAACGTGGAGGGGCATCGGATTTTGGCGGAAACAGTGTGGCAGACTTTGCGCCCACTTTTGTAGGGAAACTCCCGAACGATTATGTGCATCCTAACCTCAAAACAGTGCTCCTTGCTCTGCGAAGCGGGAGGGGTTCTCGTGTCGGAGCAGTTGCATTTTCGTATCCAAACCATAAAAGTAGCCGCGCAGCTCTCCTGCTTTCCCGATGACCCGGTGGCATGGCACGACGATGGCCAATGGATTGGAGCGATTGGCCATGCCCACGGCCCGCACTGCCGAGGGATTTCCCAGTTTTTGGGCGATTTCGGAGTATGAAGTGGTGGTGCCGTAAGGGATTTGCAAGAGTTGGGCCCACACCTGACGATGAAACTCGGGCTGGCCGCTCCAATCAATTTTCACGTCGAAGTGGGTGCGTGTGCCCTCAAAGTAGGCTTCCAATTGGTTGCGGCATATCGCCACCGGGTGAGCGTCGGGCAAGGCTGATGCGGGTTCGCTGGGCTTGTCGCAATAGTGCACAGTGCGAACGCCCAATTCGCTACCGCTGATTTCGAACCATCCGATGGGGGTTTGGAGATAGGTTGTGACAATCATGAGACGCGCTCTCTTTGTTTAGCGTTCAAAGGTCGCTTCATTTGCTGTTCTTGCCAATATTTTTGAGAAAATTTAGGTAGGAGGCAGAGGGCGGACTTCAGATTTAATGCGAATTTGTGGTTGACGTATAAAGCAAAAAAACGTGCTATTCAGGCAATGATTTAAAATCACCGCCTGAATAAGGTTGAATCTCAAACGCCAAGAAATTCCCCCCCCCCGGCAAACGCATCAAAATACAACCGACCTCGGAGAGGTCAAATGTTGGTAGAGATGGCGTGTTTTTGTGATAATTATCACGACCTCGGAGAGGTCAAATGTCTATCGCAGCGAACAGGTCACCAACATTCGACCCCGCTGGGGTCGTACACACCGCGAAAATGGGGCGTTTCTACCAACATTTGACCTCTACGAGGTTTGTGCCATTTTGATGCGTTTGCCCTGACTCGCATATTTATTGGAACAGTAAGCTGCCTCAAAGCAAGTCTCAAAACCCTCTACCTTCCCCGTCCACCTTCTACCCAAAGTTTTTACGTTTTTTTCAACGCTAGCATTGATTCTCCAAATTTTCCAAATTTTTGCCGCCACATCCGCGTGTCGTGTTTCTCGTTCATTTGTTGGAGCGGGATATCTGTCGCTGCTGTTGCTCATTTTCGCCAGTGACCGTTTTATTGTGCTCGATTCCAAATATGCCCATGAATTTTTGGCAAAAACCCATTGAGACGCTTCAGGAGTTGCTGCGGCGCAAGGCGCCACATCTCCGTCAGGTGCGCCATTTCCCTTCCGCTGTGCTCGAGCGCGAGGTGGATTTCGACGTGTATCTGCCACCTGACTATCATTTCTCGCGGGGGCGACACTACCCATTGGTGCTTTTCAACGACGGGCAGGATTTGCCCCGCATGGGTTTTGCCCGCATTTTGGAACGGCTTTTTTTCAAAAAAGAAATTCCGGGGTGCATCGTGGTGGGGTTATATGCCTCCGGCGAACGAATGCGCGAATACGGCACGGTGCGCCAAGCCGACTACAAGGGGCGGGGCGACAAGGCGCGATTTTACCGCGATTTTGTTTTGGAGGAATTGTTGCCTTACCTGCATCGGCAATTTCGCATATCGGGCCATCGGGCGGAGACGGCTTATGCCGGGTTTTCGCTCGGTGGCTTGTCGGCCTTGGATATCGCATGGGCCTACCCGCAGATTTTTGGCGTGGCAGGCGTGTTTTCTGGCTCGTTGTGGTGGCGGTGGTCGCCTGTTGACCCTCACGACCCGGATGCCGACCGCATCATGCACGACATTGTGGCTACGTCGGTTCAGTGGGACGTTCGGCAGCGGTTTTGGTTCCAGTGCGGCACGTTGGACGAGGAGGACGACCGCAACGGCAATGGCGTGATTGATTCGATTGACGATACGCTCGATTTGATTCGGGTACTAAAAACAAAGGGCGTGGGCGACGGGCAAATCCGATATTTGGAAATGGAGGGTGGTCGGCACGAACCCATGACTTGGGGAGCAGCCATGCCGGATTTTTTGCGTTGGGTGTTCAGACAAGGCTAACTGCGTCCCACCATGCCCACCCAATTGCGCAGTATTTGCAAGCCGTGTTCGGTCAGGATGGATTCAGGATGAAATTGAACGCCTACGAGCGGGAGTGTGCGGTGCGCCAGCGCCATGATTTCGCCCGAATCAGAGATGGCCAGACAGTCGAGCGGGGTTCCATCCAGTGCATCCAAAAGCAAGGAGTGATAGCGCATCACGCCGAATCTGGACGGGATGCCGGCAAAGAGCGGGTGGCCATAGTGCTGTATTTCGGTGGTTTTGCCGTGCATCGGGGTTTTCGCTTTCACGAGCCTCGCACCGAAAAACTCGCCCAGCGCCTGATGGCCGAGGCAAACACCCAGCATGGGCACTTCGCGGTGAAAACGCTCGATGAGCGCCATCATCAGGCCCGCCGACGCGGGGCGCTTGGGGCCGGGCGAAAAGACCAAGGCATCAAAGTCGAGGCGTTCGAGGGATTGGAGCTGGAGGGCATCATTGCGCACCACTTGACAGTCTGCTCCTGTCTGGAGCAGGTAATCGTACAGGTTGTACGTGAAAGAATCGTAGTTGTCGAGCAGGAGAATATTCATCGCGGCTATTCCTCGATGCCGTCGTCGTCGGTCGGATAGGTGTAGGTGGGGCGTTTGTCGGTGCCTTCGGGTGCGGTCTCTACGGCGCCGCCTTTCGGCTTATACACGTTGGGCGCGGATTCTGTTTTTTGAATGCCGTATTTGTCGAGTCGGTCGAGCCAGTTGAGCGAAGTGTCCCAAGCTTCTTCGGCAAAAGGGCGCAGCTGCGAGGCCACCTGTTTGGCGCCGCCGGGCAATTTTTCGAGTATTTTGTAATAAGTGCGTGACTCGTCGAGCGTGGCTTGGTTGACGAACTGAACCTTCACGGCAAACCAAAGCAAGATGCTGTAAATCAGGACGGCCAAGCTGGCCATCAGCGCACCGCCAAGCGTTCGATTGAGAAAACCGAGATAGACAGCTTGCAACCCGCGCTCAAATGCTTTTGCGGTGGCGCGCATCATGAACATGATGAGCGCCATGTTGAGGATAAAAGCGGCCGCAAAAAGCGTGGGGTTCTGAGAGTTGAACATCCGTTCGAGGATGTTGGTGGTGAGCGGTGTGATTTTGAAAGCGAACACAACGCCAAAAACGTAGGCCAGTATGTTGAAAACAGTGCTGACGATGCCCCTGTTGTAGCCTTGCCAGAAGCCGTAGCCAAACACTATCAGGAATATCAAATCAATGGGCATGATATGGGAAGCCTACTGGCTTTGAGCGTTTTATACGGCACAAAGATACGCAAGCGGCTTATATCTTTGCCGCCCTTTTAATGATTGAAAAAAATGCACACAGAAGGCGCATCCAACATCCTGCACATTGCTTGCCAAACTATCCGTATCGAGGCCAACACGCTGATGGCCTTAGCCGATAGCCTCGACGATACCACTGACTTCCCTGCCTGCGTGGAGGCCATTGCCGCGTCGCCGGGGCGGGTGGTGCTCACGGGCATTGGCAAAAGCGCCATCGTGGCGCAGAAAATCACGGCCACGCTCAATTCCACCGGCACGCCCGCAATGTTCCTACACGCTGCCGACGCGATTCATGGCGACTTGGGCATGATTCGCCAATACGACCTTGTGCTTTGTATTTCAAAAAGCGGCGAGACGTCCGAAATCAAGGTGCTCGTCCCCTTGGTCAAAAATTTCGGAAACCCCATCATCGCCATGACCGCCAATCGGAACAGCACCCTCGCCCGTCAGGCCGACTATGTGTTGTGGACGCCAGTGGAACATGAGGCCGACCCCAACAACCTCGCCCCCACAGCCAGCACCACCGCCCAAATGGCCTTGGGCGATGCCTTGGCCGTCGCGTTGCTTGCGCACAAAGGCTTCTCGCCGGGCGATTTTGCCAAATTTCATCCCGGCGGCGCTTTGGGCAAACAACTCTACCTGCGGGTGCGCGACCTCTACACCCTACACGAACGCCCTGCCGTGAGACCCGATGCCACACTGAACGAGATAATTATCGAAATTTCCTCCAAACGCCTCGGCGCCACCGCCGTGCTCGACGACAGCGACCATCTCATGGGCATCATCACCGATGGCGACCTGCGCCGAATGCTCCAACGCGGAGGCGCTCTCACCGGGGTGCTGGCCAGCGATATTCTTTCCCCCCACCCCAAAAGCATCGGCCCGGACGCATTGGCAGTGGATGCATTGGCGCTCTTGCGTCAATATTCCATCACACAATTGGTCGTGCTGCACGAAGGGCGTTATCTGGGCATGGTGCATCTTCACGACTTGGTGCGCGAAGGGTTGTTGTGAAAAAAAGCAGGCAAATGTATCCTCTGAGGTTGCGCCAAATCAACCCTACATTGACAAATATCAACCCTTGCCACCGTCGTGTGTCATTGTCGAGGAGCGTGGCGCGTCTGACTTTTGCGTTTGGTAAACTTCGCGCCGCCGAGTTTTGGGCATGACAATAAGCGCAATCTGTTCAAAATCACGGAGAACAATCATGATGAGCTGACAAATCCTAGCGAATCAAGGTATAAAATCTATAAAAAATGAACACGCAACCCATCGTCATCAAAGGGAACGGGATGCCAACAGTTGACTACGCGACATGGGATACCAAGACGTTGGTGGAACACATCGTGGGCACACACCATGTCAATATCCGCAAGACCATGCCTGAGTTGCTGGGTGTGGGTGTGGTCGTGAGCGCATTGGAAGCGGAGCGGCATCCAGAGACGCGAGAAATTTACGAACGCCTGCTCCAATTGGACAGCTGTATGCGGCAGCACATCACGAGCGTGGAGTACGCGCTCTTTCCCTACATTTTGGAGATGGAAAATGTCTATTTCAGCAAGCTGCCTTTTGTGGCGCCAGCATTTGGTCGGGTAGAAAAACCCATACGGGTCATTGAAAACGAACACAACCGATGTGCCGACTTACTGAAAGACATCCGAATGTTGTCAGCGGAATTCGTGGCACCACTCGATGCCTCGGCTGAACACTTGCAGTGGTATGCGTTGCTGCGAGCATTCGACGCGGATATGCGCTTGCATTATCATCTGGAATGCAACATCCTCTTCCCAAGAGCCATCGCGCAAGAAACCGCGCTCCTTGAGCGCAAGGGTTTTACTTCTATTTGGTTTGGGTAAGGAAGGCTCGCGCCTTCTTAAAACTCATACTTTCCAACAACTGGGATTCGACAAATTTTACCTTTGCCCTGCTCAATTCAACAAACCAACCTGCCTGACCATCCGACCGCGCCACTGCGGACTGGACTCGTTCAGGCGGGCAAACCAACGCATCACCATACATGGATTATCGTATTGAAAAAGACACGATGGGCAAAGTGCAAGTGCCAGCCCATGTGTATTGGGGGGCACAGACGCAGCGTTCCATCGAGAATTTCAAAATCGCTCGCGACACCAATCGGATGCCCATCGAAATCATCCGCGCCTTCGCTTATTTGAAAAAAGCTGCTGCGCTCACCAACTACGAGGCAGGCGTGTTGCCAAAAGAAAAATGTGACCTCATCGCCCGTGTGTGCGACGAGATTTTGGAAGGCAAATTGGATGACCAATTCCCGCTCGTGGTGTGGCAAACTGGCTCCGGCACCCAAAGCAACATGAACTCGAACGAGGTCATCGCTTACCGTGCCCATGTCTTGAACGGCGGCCAGCTCACCGACGAGCAAAAGTTTGTGCACCCCAACGACGACGTGAACAAGTCGCAATCATCGAACGACACCTTCCCGACGGCAATGCACATCGCGGCCTACAAGATGCTCGTGGAGGTCACCATTCCGGGCATCGAAAAATTGCGCGATACGCTCAAAACCAAATCCGAACAATTCATGGACGTGGTGAAAATCGGTCGCACCCACTTCATGGATGCCACACCTTTGACCCTCGGCCAAGAATTTTCCGGCTACGTCGCCCAACTTGACCACGGGCTGCGGGCCATTCGCAACACCCTTCCACATCTGACCGAACTCGCGCTCGGCGGCACAGCAGTCGGCACGGGCATCAACACGCCAAAAGGTTATTCGGAAAACGTGGCACGCCACATCGCCGCCCTGACGGGCTTGCCTTTCGTGACCGCGCCCAACAAATTCGAGGCCCTCGCTGCTCACGACGGTATCGTGGAGGCGCACGGTGCGTTGAAAACTGTCGCAGTCAGCCTGATGAAAATAGCCAACGACATTCGGATACTCTCTTCCGGCCCCCGCTCCGGTATCGGCGAGATTTTTATCCCCGACAACGAACCCGGCTCCAGCATCATGCCCGGCAAGGTGAACCCGACCCAATGCGAGGCGCTCACGATGGTGGCCGCCCAAGTGATGGGCAACGATGTGGCCATCAACATCGGCGGCTCCAACGGCCATTTTGAACTCAACGTCTTCAAGCCAGTGATGATTTACAACTTCCTGCACTCCGCACGGCTCATCGGCGAAGCCTGCGTTTCGTTCAACGACAAATGCGCCGTCGGCATCGAGCCGCTACGCGACAACATCACGAAACACGTCAACAACTCTTTGATGCTGGTGACGGCTTTGAACACCAAAATCGGTTATTACAAGGCTGCCGAAATCGCGCAAAAAGCCCACAAAGAAGGGCTTACGTTGAAAGAATCGGCGCTGGCGCTTGGCTACCTGACGGCAGAAGAATTTGACCAGTGGGTGCGCCCGGAGGATATGGTGGGGAGATAGGGTTGTTGAGAAATGTTGAGTGTTGTTGAGGAGTTGAGGTGCGTTTTTTAAGTTGGAGGGTGCAGAGGTATCACAAAGGGCAAGCAGAGTACGCTCCGAATTTCTCCTTGAAACACCTCTGCACGCTCTGTGTTATCCAGTCATCGCATGAAAATCGAAAAAATCCACACCTGCACCGGACATCGCGCCGCTGTCTATGCGTTGGCGCTCGGCAAAGACGAGCAGCATTTTTTGTCGGCAGGTGGCGACGGCTGGGTGGCAGAGTGGAACCTCGACGACCCGGAAACGGGGCAACTGGCGGCCTCTGCGGAGACGCAAATTTTTTCACTGTGCGCCCTGCCTGCCGGCCGCCTCGTGGCAGGCGACATGAACGGTGGGGTGCGCTGGCTCGACCGCAACGACCCGGACAAAGGGCGGAACATCCAGCATCACGGAAAAGGGACTTTCGACATTTTGACCGCCGAAAACTGGGTTTTTACCGTCGGCGGCGACGGTGTCTTGACGCGCTGGCATTTGGAAAAAGGCCGCAGCGTGGAGAGTTTTCATCTTTCCAATCAAGCCTTGCGCAGCATTTCGTTTTCCCCAACAAGAAAAGAACTCGCCGTCGGTGCGAGCGACCATTCAATCTATGTGTTGGATGCCGAGACTTTTGAATTGCGCCACACTTTGAAAAATGCGCACACCAACTCTGTTTTCACGGTCGCCTACTCGCCCGATGGCCGCCATCTGCTGAGCGGTGGGCGCGACGCGATGTTGCGGGTGTGGGATTTGGAAAATGTTTTTCGACTAGTATCAGAGCAGCCAGCTCACTTGTTCACCCTGAACCACATCGTTTTTTCGCTAGATGGAACTTTGTTTGCCACCGCCAGCCGCGACAAAACGCTGAAAATCTGGGACGCGCAAACATTCGAACTCTTGAAAGTGGTAGACACGATGCGCCATGGTGGGCATATCAATTCGGTGAACCGGCTGCTGTGGCTGCCCAAGTGCCTCGTATCGTGCAGCGACGACAGGTCGGTGATGTTGTGGCGAGTGGCGAGGGAGGGTTAGGGTCGCTTAGGATGTCGGTCGTTATTTTCTTTTTCCGAGTTGCAGATTTACAAAAAAGTTGAAAAACATTGGGCTGTTTTGCTCGACGAGGATGGGCGCTTCTTTCAAAAAGACATCCAACATGAAGCCGATTTCGAGTGCTTTCACAAACTCATCGAACGCGCCCCAGTCAATGTGCATCGAAATAGCGCCACTGGCACCGGGTAGGAGGGTGATTTCACTGATGCCCCGAGTGAGTGGCGACGCGCCGAGGATGCGGGTGTTGTTGAGAAACACATCGGCGTTGCCGTCGGAGTATTTTTGATGCAATACCCTGAAATTGCGCGGGTCGTCGGGGTTGGTGTATGCTAATGCCAAATAATAGGGCTTCAACAGTCCCAGCGACGGCCCAATGGAATAGTTCATCCCAATCGCCACGCCTTTCTGCTTGGCTTTTTCGGAAAAATATCGCTTCACGCCCCACCCGCTGCGCAGCATGAAAAGGTTGTTTTGTTTGCCAAACACATAAGGCCTGAACGAGCGGCTTGCCGCCGGGTCTGCGCTTTGGCGCTGTTCCTTGGGGCTTTTGAGCTCGCCAAAGCTAAAATTGAACGAAGTGGTCTTGTAGTAGGTGCGCAAGCGGCCAAACTCGACCCCCAAGGCATAAGCCCGATTGGTCGTTAGCCTGAAATTGAAAGTCGTCTCGGTGTTATAGACGATGCCAACGCCCGTCACGGGCGGCCTGTAGCCCTGCGACCAACCCTCAAAGGTTAGGAAGGCTAAAAACGACAAGCAGAATAGAGGTCGCAACATGGCTCGATAATTTGTTCCAAAAATAGGTTTTTCCGCAACACCAACACATATCAGTGCCCAACTGTTTTTTTAAAAATTGCGCTATGACGCTGCACGTCGCAAAAAATCGCATCGGCGAAGGGGGAGGCTGAGTGCCAGTTTGTTTTTATTGTCAGATATTCAATCGGTTTCCCAATTTTTTCACCATTCAAACCCGAAAATGCGACCATTGGCAGCGACCGCCCAACCGCGATGATGCGAGGCGGAATCTGCAAGGGCGAACACGCTGGTGAAATCAGCGTCTGCGGGTGCCTGTTCCACTTGCGCCCATGTGACACCCCCGTTTTCGGTCATCCAAAACAAGCCATCGTCGCCCACCACAAAGCCCGTGTCGGGGCTGACGAACCACAACGCTCGCAGGGGTTGGTTTCGTTTGCCGAGGCTGCCTCCCTTCCTAATTTCCTGCCAAGAAAGCCCGCCATCGAGCGTTTTCAGGATGGTGCCACTTGAGCCACAGATGTAGCCTGTGTGCGGAGCAGGAAAATGAACCGAGCGAAAAAAGTCGCCCGTGATGTCGAGGCGTTGCCAAGTTCGCCCTGCGTCGTCGGAGCGCAGCACCCAGCCCAAGCCCACCGCATGGGCAGTGGTGCTGTCCGAGAATGTCACATCTGAAAGCACGTTTTCGGTTTTTTGCAAAGTGTCCAATTGCCAGAAAGCCGTCGGCCCGAAAGCAAAAATCTCTCCGAACCGATAAGCGCCACCGGTCACCATGGCGCCGCGCTGACCATCGAGTAGCCAACAAGCGCGATTCCATTGGTAGTTGACGCGCCATGCTGCCCACGAATCGCCGTCGGGCGAGCGGTAAAGGGCGAAATCCTGCCCGCACACATAGCCTTGCCCCGTGCGGTCGAATCGCACACATTCCATTTTCCGTTGGAGCAAGGTGTCTGTTCGCCAAGTGAGGCCGCCATCCGCTGTGGAGACGATGAATCCGCGCTCCCACGCCTTGCCGCCCACGGCTACGCCACGCAACGAGTCGAGCATCCAAATGGACGAAAAATCATCGGCTACTGGGCTGGGCAGCTCCCGAAAGGTCGGTAAGGAAAGGGTTGCTTCTTTGCAGCAGGCCGCGACAAGGAGGGTGGTGGCCAATAGGATGTGAAATAAGCGCATGATACGGGTCTGTTGATGTCGCAAGGTAATGTAAGTTTGCGCTTCATATTGTTGCAAAAGTGTCGAATATCCCGGATTTTTTGAGGAAAAATGCTTTGTATGTGCTGCTTATCTTGCTCCCGGTGTTGAGCGTGGCCATGCATTGGAGGGCTTTTCATGCCGATTTGCTTGGGGTGCATGTGTGGCGGCAGGCGCAGACCCAAGCTGTCATCATCAATTTTTTTGAGGAGGATTTCAACATTCTCAATCCGCGTCTGGATGTGCGGGGCAGCGGCGATGGTGTGGAGCGCAAAGAGTTTCCATTGATGCAGTGGTTGTTTGCGGGGGCGTACAAAGTGTTTGGCAAGCACCTCGTGCTCACGCGCTTGCTCACCTTTGTGGTGGGTCTTTCCGCGCTGTTGGGTATGTTTTTTTTGATAAAAAACCTGTTTGGCGACTCGTTGGCGGCATTGGCAGGGGCATGGGCGCTCCATTTTTCGCCCGCGTTTTTCTATTACATGGTGAATCCCCTGCCCGACAATTTTGCGCTCTGCTGCTCTATCTGGGGACTTGCTTTTTTCTTTCATTGGTATGCGCGCCGGGGCTGGGGCGCATTGTTCGCGGCGGGTTTTTTCATCAGCCTCGCCGCGCTGTGCAAGCTGCCATTTGTCATTTATTTTGTTGTGCCTTTTGTGTGTTTTGCAAAGGAGTATTTGCGGAAGAAAGCATGGAGGGAGCCGGTGCGGGGGGCGCTGACGATGGCCATTTTCTTGATTCCGCCTGTGGCTTGGTATGCTTGGGTGATACCGACTTGGCAAGGCACCGATGTGGTAGGCGGCATTTTGGACAATCGGTTTCCCATGTCAAGGTTGCTCCGATTCGTGTTCGACAATCTTGTTTCCACCTTGCCGGAGATGCTGCTCAACTACGCCGCCGTGCCATTTTTTGCGGCGGGTTTTTATTTTGCTTTCAAGCGAAAGGCTTATCGAGATGGGCGATTCGCGCTGCTGGTGGCGCTTTCCGCTGCCGCTTTGCTGTATTTTTTCTATGAGATAAACATGATTGCCAATGTGCACGACTACTATCTCTTTCCTTTTGTGCCGTTGCTTTTCATATTGGTGAGCTACGGTGCGATGCAGATGCTTGGTGGGGGTGTCGCTGCCCAGCGCGTGGCGGTTTTTCTGCTGTTGCTGATGCCGCTGACGGCCTATTTGCGCACGCGCAACAGCTGGAACCCTGATTCGCCCGGATTTAACAAAGACTGGTTGTTGCACAAGAAAGAACTGCGCGAGGCGGCACCGGATTCGGCGCTTTGCGTTGTCGGCAACGACGATTCGTACCAGATTTTTTTCTACCACATCAACAAGAAAGGCTGGGCATTTGCCGAAAACCGACTTACCCCGTCCGCGTTGAAGGGCATGGTCAACGAGGGCGCTCAATATCTTTACTCGGATACACGGCAAGTGGACGAGCAGCCTGCCCTGCGACCTTTGCTCGATAGTCTGGTGCTCGAACGAGGCACGGTGCGCGTGTTCAGGCTGCGGAAAGAGCAGTGATTGCGCATCATTTGCCACACTATTGGACATTATTTTTGTGCTGCAAAGGCACAAAGGCACAAAATGCGGCCAGTCAATACGTATTTTGCTTTGCGTCTTTGTGGCTTCGCGGCAAATTTGAAAATGTCTGGCAGTGTGATCATTTGCTCAAGTTTTGTAAAAACTTAGCGAGTCCCCCTCTCCCCGCCAAAAGGCGGGAGGGGGTGGGGCGGATACGAGCGGCTAAGTTTTTGCCAAGTTTTTAGCCATCTCGATGAAAAAATCCATGGCTTCGGGGTTGCGCATGGAGTCGCGGTTGAAGGCTTTTTCCAACGGCTTTTGCTGCAATATCTTCTTTACGGGTGTCTCCATTTTTTTCCCGGAGATGGTGTAGGGCACGTCGGGGATTTCCAGAATATCGTCGGGCACATGGCGGGGGCTGTATTCTGCTCGCAGCGCGGCTTTGATGCGGCCTTTGAGGGCTTCGTCCAATGTGGCGCCGGGCGACAGCGCTACGAACAGCGGCATCCAATCAGAGCCATCGGCGCGCTCGAGATTGATTATGAGGCTGTCGCGCAGTTCGGCGAGCTTGTCCAAACACCGATATATCTCCGCCGTGCCGATACGCACCCCCTGCCGATTGAGCGTTGCGTCGGAGCGACCGAGTATGACCAGCGTGTCGCGCTCCGTGATTTGCAGCCAGTCGCCGTGCCGCCACACGCCTGGGTATTCCTCAAAATAGGAAGCGCGGTATTTGGAGCCATCCGCGTCGTTCCAAAAAAACACAGGCATGGAAGGCATGGGCTTTGTCACCACCATTTCGCCTACTTCGCCGACGGGGACGGGACGGCCGTTTTCGTCCCAACTTTCCATGGCGCAGCCGAGGCAGCGGCACTGAATTTCGCCCTGATACACGGGCAACAATGGATTTCCTCCTACCCAAGCCGTGCAAACATCGGTGCCGCCGGCCATGCTGGAGAGCCACACGTCGGGTTTGATGTTTTCATAGACCCAGCCAAAGGCTTCAGGTGGCAGGGGCGAGCCGGTGGAGCCGATGCTGCGCAGGTGGGTGAGGTCAAATTTTGTTTTTGGTGAAACGCCCGCTTTCATGCAGCTGACCAAAAAGGGGGCGCTAGTGCCAAAATGGTGAATGGGTGCGCGTTCGGTCAGTTCCCACAGCACGTTCAAATCTGGGTAGCCCGGGCTGCCGTCGTAAAGCACGATGGTCGCCCCTGCGAGCATGGTGGCAAGGGTAAAATTCCACATCATCCAGCCAGTGGTGGAGTACCAGAAGAAGCGTTCGCCGGGTCGCACATCGTTGTGGAGGTGGACGTATTTGAGGTGTTCGAGCAAGTTGCCGCCGTGCGAGTGTGTGATGGCTTTTGGCACGCCAGTGGTGCCGGAGGAGTAAAGAATCCAGACAGGATGTGAGAAGGGAAGTGGCTCGAAGTGCAGCCCCGCTCCCCCTTCGCCAGTTGGCAGGAGGGGTGCTGGTTTGACGATATTTTCCCACTTTGTTATCTCTTTTTCAACGGCCAAGTGTGCGTTTTTGTCTAAATAGGGGATAAAAATCACTTGCTCCACCGATGGCAACAGTTGGCACAATTCGCGCACGGTGTCGCGTTTGTCAAAATGCTTGCCGCCGTAGGTGTAACCGTCCACGGCAATCAAGACCTTCGGCTGAATTTGCACAAATCGGTCGGCCACGCTCGCCGCGCCAAAATCAGGCGAGCAGCTCGACCACACCGCGCCGATGCTCATGGCGGCCAACACGGCCACGATGGCGTGGGGCGAATTGGGCAGATAGGCCGCCACGCGGTCGCCTTTTTGCACGCCGCATTGTTTCAGAAAACGAGCAAGTGAGGCGGTCTGGCGTTCGAGTTCTGCCCAGCTGGTTTCCTCCAATCCTTGCCTTTCGTTTTTGAACAAAATGGCGGGTCGTGTCTCGGTTTTGCTTCGAAAAACGTGTTCCGCGTAGTTGAGCGTCGCGCCTTCAAACCACTTACAGTCGGGCATTGTCGAGCCAGAAAGGACGGAGGCGTACGGCGAGTGGCTGATGATTTGGAAGTAATCCCACTGGCTTTTCCAAAAGTCTTCCAAATGGTCGGTTGACCATTTCCACAAATCGCGGTAATGACGAAAGCGCAACCCTTTCTCGCTTGCCAGCCACGCCATGTAGCGAGCGAGGTGGCTTTCTTTGAGCAGGGTGGGGGAGGGTTGCCAGAGCAGTGGTGGTGTGATGATGTTTGATTCGGGCATGATGTTGACAAATGTTGATAAAGGCGATGAGGTTGATAAAAAAACGAGACTACTTAAAGCATGTTTGAGACATTACCTTAGCCGCGAAAATCCCCTTATTCCGCCATTTTGTTTCAAAAAAAATTTCCGATGAAAGTATTAAGAACGCTCGCGCTGCTCCTCGCGGCCCTCTCCTTTTTCACTTGCAAGACTGCTCAAAAACAGGTCGGCGACGACGGGTACATCGAAATCCAGTTCCTGCAAATGAACGACGTGTACGAAATATCGCCCGCGCCATCGGACAATACGGGGGGGCTGGCAAGGGTGGCGACGATTCGAAGAGGGCTGTTGGCCAAAAATCCCAACACCTACACCGTGCTAGCCGGCGACTTCATCAGCCCGTCGGTCATCGGCACGTTGCGTCACGAGGGCAAACGCATCCGGGGCAAGCAGATGGTGGAGGTGCTGAACACGCTCGGCCTCGATTGGGTGGTGTTTGGCAACCACGAATTCGACTACGACGATGTGGCGGACTTGCAGGCCCGCATAGATGAGTCGGCGTTTTTGTGGGTTGGCTCCAATGTGTTTCAGGTGGAGAATGCTAAGACGAAGCATTTTGAAAAACGCAAGGCAGGCAGCATGGAGGAGTGCGGCGCCACTCACATTTTCGAGGTGAGGGATGCCGATGGCACCTCAGTGCGCTTGGGGTTGTTCGGTGTCACCATCAACACAGGGACAAAACCTTATGTGGCTTACACCGACTATTTCGAGGCATCCAACAATAGTTTTGCCGCCCTCAAAAATCTTCACGCGGAGCAGGGGAAAGGGGCAGAGGTGGTGGTGGCCCTCACCCACCTGAGCATCGAAGACGACAAGAAACTATCCGCCATGTTGCCCGACATACCGCTCATCATGGGCGGCCATGAGCACGACAACCAGATTCACAAGGTGGGCAAAGCCACCATCGCCAAAGCCGACGCGAACGCCAAAACGGTGTATGTGCATACGCTCCGCTATGACAAGAAGAACAAATCGGCCACCGTAAAATCCGAGTTGCGACGGGTGGACGCGGCCATTGCCGACGACCCCGCGACGGCTGCCGTGGTGGCCAAGTGGGAAAAAATCAAAAACGAATCTTTGCAATCAAGTGGTTTTCAGCCTGCCGCAATTGTGACGGTGCTGCCCGAGCCTTTGGATTGCCGCGAAGCCATTGTGCGACACACACAGTGCAGGGCGGGCGAACTCATCACCGCCGCCATGATGGCAGCTGCCAAAACCAATCCTGAATGCGCCCTCTTGAACAGTGGCTCTATTCGAGTGGACGATGTGCTGGCCCCGACGCTTACCGAGGTGGACATCGTGCGAATGTTGCCGTTCGGCGGCGGCATCACGGAGGTGGAGATGCGCGGCTCGCTGTTGCGCCGCACGTTGGAGGCGAGTTTGGAAAACAAAGGCAAGGGGGGATACTTGCAGCTGCGCAACATCCGCCAAGGTGAGACGGGCCGCTGGTTGGTATCCGAAAAACCGCTCGACGACACGCGCATTTATCGCGTCGTGTTGCCCGATTTTTTATTGACGGGCGGTGAGTATAGAATGGAATTTCTGAAAGCATCGCCCGACGCAGATGGAAAAGCGGGAGCCAATCCCGATATCCTAAGCTTTCACAAGCCCCTCCCCGGCGACAAGAATGATGCGCGGACCGATATCCGCTGGGCGGTGATTCGATACTTGAAGGGGTTTTAGGGTTTGAAGGGTCGCATCCCCCAAACCCTCAAACCCTCAAACCAATTTTGCTTCCAAAGTAATCGGCACGGCGGCGAGTGCCTTGCTCACTGGGCAGCCTACCTTGGCGTTGTTGGTCAGTTCGGCAAATTTTTCGGCGGAAATGCCTGGCACCTCGCCTTCGAGGCGAAGGGTGATTTTTTCAAATGACCAGCCTCCGCCATCTCCTTTTTGCATATCAATGGTGGATGAGCAGCGGAGCTCCGTGGCGGTGAAGCCCGCGCCGGCAAGCTGGAAGCTGAGTGCCATGACGAAACAGCCCGCATGGGCGGCTGCGATGAGTTCTTCGGGGTTGGTGCCTGCTTTGCCGTCGTCGTTTTGAAAGCGTTTGGCGGTGGAGTAAGGGGTGCCGGAAAGCACGCCCGAAGGTCCGTCGAGCGTGCCTGAGCCTTCGAGGCCAGTGCCGCGCCATACGGCGGATGCTGTGCGTTGGAAATGTGCCATTGCGAGAGAATCGTTTTTAAAAATCTTGGAAAGATGAGTATAGTGTGAATATCGAAAAAGGGGAAACGGGGTTTGGTCAAAATAGTTTGGACAACTATTCAGCATCGGCCAGAGTGATGCTCCGACGGGGGCGGTCTGTCAATTGTCTGGCTGATTTTCCCGAAGTCGTTTGCTGAGAAGCCGTTCGAGGCTGTCGGCCTCCATCGTGTAGATGGGGTCGTTGAACGGTGTTTCGTAGCCTTTGGTTTTGTTTTTCCCGAACACTTTCAATTTTACGGTGGTGTAGCGCTTTGGGTTGAGCCGGAGGTCTTGAATGAGGAGTTGGGTGTGGCGGAGTGTGCGTTCCAAGTCTTCGGCCAGCACCTCGTCGGTTAGCAGTTTGTTGGCAGTGCCCTTGCCGTGCAAGAGGTTTTGGGCGAGGGTGTCCACACTGGAAAGGGTTCTTTCGGTGGTGGC
Organism: Saprospiraceae bacterium; assembly: GCA_026129545.1. Taxonomy (NCBI): domain Bacteria; kingdom Pseudomonadati; phylum Bacteroidota; class Saprospiria; order Saprospirales; family Saprospiraceae; species Saprospiraceae bacterium. Next base: position 441,031 of record JAHCHX010000003.1, on the reverse strand, counting down.
AAGCGTGCGGCGCAAGTCGGAGAGGCGTTGCGTGAGCGTGTCGAGCGTGGTGGTGGCTTTGTGCGCGCTTTGGTCGAATCCTGCGCCTTTCAGTTGAAGGCTAAGCGTGTCGAGGTTGCGCATGATGCTGCTGATTTGGTCTTTGTTGGTGGCTAAGGAGCCAGTCAGCGCGGCGGTGTTGTTGATGGTGGCGGTCAGGCCTCGTTCGCTGGCAGCCATCAATCGGTCGAGCCGATGCGTGAGCGCCTCTATGTTTTTGAGGGAGTTGTCCAATGCTTCCAAGGTGCCGGCAAAACTTTCGGGATTGGCTTTGGCAAGCGAATCAATATTGATGGTCAGCCCTTTTCGCAGGCGGTCGGTATAGACATCGAGTTCTGCGGGCGTAATCATGCCTTCGAGGAAAGAGCGCGAGGTGCCTTGCAAAAAATCGCCGCTTTGGGCGCAATCGTTGGTGCAGACGCGGTCGTATTCAAGTTCGATGGCTCGCCCCCCCATGAAACTGGGGCTTGTGATGACGGCCATCGCGTCTTTGGGCACGTCGAACCCGCCCTCCACATTGAGCACCACGATGATGGATTGCCCGTCTTTGGGGTCTATGCTTACTTTCTTGACGCTGCCTACCTGAAGGCCCCGGATAAAAACAGGGGCGGAAACACGCAAGTCCTGCACATTGTCGTAGCGCACATAAAAATCTTTGGAGAAGGTGAGCATGTTTTGGCCTTTCAGGAACTTGAATCCCCAGATACCGACGGCTATGGCGGCGATGGCAAGGAGGGCGACTTTTGTTTCGTTGCTGATTTTGAGCATTTTTGTTGCGGTGTGTTGTTTGTTCGAGGACTTTTGGGGGGCAAGATTGATAAATTCCGACGGTACATGCGCCTTTTTTTATCGTGCGGACACAATGGCTGCCGTGCGGAAGCCGAGGTTTTTTATTTCCGGCAATATCTGTTCTGCCTCTTGGAGGGTGTCGAATCTGCCTGTGAAATAATAGTAGTTGTTTTCCAATTTTTCTTCCACCACATCACCCAATAGCGCCATTTGGCCAGTGTTGGTATCCATACGCATAGGCCACGAAATCAGAAAAATGCGGAAGGGGCCGACAGGTTCGGCGGTAGCGGCGGGCGGGGTCACCGTTTTGGGTGTTTGTGTTTTGGGGGGTGTGTTTGAGGTGTTGGCAGCGGCAGTTTTGGATGGCTGTTTTTGGGTGTTGGCCGCGGTGGAGGCTGGCGTGTTGGTCGTTTGAGAGGGCTTGGAAGTGGTGGGTGTGCTCACAGCGGGGGGAGGGGCGACGCCCCCGTTCTTCGGGGAGGTGGAGGCGGGCTGCTTTGAGGTGGCGGCGATTTTTTGGGCATTGGCTTTTTTTTGCTCCGCCTCAGCGCCCTCGACGTGCTGCTTATACGCCTCAAAAGCCTCGAAAATGGCTTGCGCTATCTGCGCCTGCCCTTCTTCGGAGGCGATGTATTCTTCTTCCGTTCGGTTGGTGAGGAAGCCCGTCTCGATGAGGACAGAGGGCATGGCTGTCTCGCGCAGCACGAGGAACCCCGCTTGTTTCACGCCCTTGTCAACACGCGATGCGGTGGTGCGAGCAAACTGCTGCACAAAACTGGCGAACAGGATGCTCTGCTCCAGATAGGCGCTCTGCCACACGCTGCCGATGATGTGTGCTTCGGGGCTGTTGGGGTCGTAGCCTTCGTAATTTTTCTGGTAGTCTTTCTCGTAAAAAATGACGGAGTTTTCGCGCTTGGCGACTTCGAGGTTGTGGTCGGCGGTGTGCAGCCCCATGACATACGTTTCCGCGCCGTGGATGTGGGGGGCTTTCACCGCGTTGCAGTGGACGCTGATGAACAGGTCGGCCTTGTTGCGGTTGGCGATGGCGGCACGCTCGTTGAGTTCGATGAACTCGTCCGTTTTGCGGGTGTAAATCACTTCTACCTCTGGAAAGGCTCCTTTTATCATCTCGCCCAGCTTGAGCACGATGGCGAGCGCGTTGTCTTTTTCTTTCGAGATAGCGCCGATGCAGCCGGGGTCTTTGCCGCCGTGTCCTGCGTCGAGCACCACTTTCTTGATGCGGTAAGTAGGGTGGGTGGAGGGAGAAAGTAAGTTGGTAAAGTGGGGGAAGTCCATACTTTTGCCGCTGGCGACGCGCAGGCCGGTTGTTTCGGCTGTGTGTTTTTCAGCGACGTTAAAATTTTGCAAAACAAGCCACGCTGCGAGAAGCGAGAGCGTTCGTAGGGCGATTTTCAAATTCATAACTCAGTTTTTGGTTTCAAAATTGGTTGATGAAAACTGGCGGGAATGATGTTGATTCGACGTTTGAAGCGCGTTTCAGGATAGAATGTTCCATAAACGAGCGAAAACGCGGATTGTCAGTCATCAATGCTGGAAAAAGTTCCGTTCGTACTTGAAGATTAAAATAAACAATTGATATTCACATGAAAAAGGTCGAGTCATGGTTCTTCTCAATGTCGGCCTTTCCAACCCGTTTTGAATGTGGGGGCGTATCCAACCACATTTGAACCCCCACTAACGCTTGCTTGCATCCCGAATCCTTTTTTCGTGAAAAAATTGTTGGGCAAATATCGGCTTTTCTTACAAATAGTTGCGCTGATTGCGTGTGCTACGGCCTCAGCGCAAGTGCCGCTCGACTCTGCCGCAACGATTGGCCCCGCGCGCCAACCGCCGGGTGGACTCTTGGACACGGTGCCGCCGGAAGGAGCGCCGGACTCAGTGGAGGTGGATTTGGGCAGGCTGCGGATTTCCAACGACGCACTCGACGATGAAGTGGAATACGGGGCGCAAGACTCCATGTGGTTCGATGCTATCAACAAACAGGTGCATCTCTACGGCAACGCCTCCGTGAAATACACCTCCCTGACCATCAAGGCAGGTTACATTCTGCTCGACTACGACAAGAGCGAAATCAGCGCCGCGCCTTTGGCCGACACTACTGGCCAACTGACTGGCTACCCGGATTTCAACGACGGCGCACAAAACTTCACGGCTCACCAACTCCGCTACAATTTCAAAACCCGCAAAGGCATCATTTACGAGGCCCGCACCCGGCAGGAAGACCTTTATGTGTTGGGAGAACGGGCAAAATTCATCGGAGCAGCGGAGAGCAGCGACACGACCCAACGCTCGCGCAACACCATCTATAACAAGGATGCCATCATCACCACTTGCGACCATCCGAATCCGCATTTTGGCGTGCGCACCAAGCGCCTGAAAGTCATTCCCGACAAACTTGTGGTCACAGGGTTCTCGGTGGTGGAAGTGGGAGGGGTGCCCACGCCGTTGGTGCTGCCGTTTGGTTTTTTCCCCATCACGAAAACTCGAAAAGCGGGGGTGATTATCCCCAGAGATTTCGAGTTTGCCAGCGTGGAGGGCTTTGGATTGCGCGATTTTGGGTGGTATCAGCCGATTTCGGAGCATATTGACCTGTCGGTGATGTTCACCGCTTATGTCAGTGGCAGCTGGGGCGTAGCGGCCACATCCCGATACAACAAGCGGTATGCCTACAACGGCAATTTCTTGATGAGCTTCAACAATCGGGTGCGTGAGGACAATTTTGCCAACAAACTGTCCGCCAAGTCGTTCCGCATCGCTTGGCAACACAATCAGGATGGCAAGGCGCACCCCACGCGCCGATTCGGCGGCACGGTGAACATCGAGACCAACCGCGACCAAAACCGAAATTTCAACGACTTCCAAAGCGTGTATCGCAACACGCTGAACTCCAACCTGACCTATTCCAAAACTTTCCCCGGAAAGCCCTACAACTTCGCGGCTAGCTTCAACCACTCCCAAAACACCCAGACGCGCATCATGGACATCACCTTGCCCAACGTGAACTTCACCATGCAGCGCATTTTCCCCTTCAAACGCAAAGTACCATTGGGCAAGGAACAGTGGTACGAAAAAATCTCGCTCACCTATTCCTCCAAGTTCCAAAACAGCCTTCGCACACCCGACACACTGCTCTTCACCCGCCGCACCCTTGAAGGCGCTCGGTTGGGGGTGCAACACTCGGCCAGCACGGACTTCACCTTCAAAGTGCTCAAGTATTTCAACGTGGCCCCACGGCTCGACTATGAGGAAAACTGGTATCCCTACGCCACCGAGCGACAGCTGCTCCCAGAGATTCGCTACGTCTATGACACCATTCAGGATGGCAGCGAGGTCATTGTGGTGGTGGACAGCACACGCACCCAGTTCGGCGTGGACACCACCTTGCGCGACTGGGGCTTCTATCGCTTTGGCCGATATACGGCCGGCATTTCCATGAATACCGCATTGTTTTTCACCCCTCAATTCAAAAGGGGCTGGCTGCGCGGATTCCGCCACACGATGAAACCCACCCTGAGCGCGGGTTTCGGGCCCGACTTCTCCAGACGGCCTTACAGCAATTATTATCGAACGGTCGAAACCGATTTGCGTCCCCAGTTCAATGATACGCTGGTGTACAACATCTTCGACGATGCCATATTCGGGCGGCCTCCCAGCAACACTTCCCGGCGCGACATCATCCTCAACTACTCGCTGCTCAACGTGCTGGAATTCAAGCATTATTCGGCAAAGAGGGACTCCGTGCTGAAAAAACGCATCTTCGACGGCCTCGCCTTCAACGGCTCCTACAACATCACGGCCGATTCGCTCAATTGGAGCGAAATTACCACCGGCGGCTTGTTCCGTTTTTTCAAAGGCATCGTCAACCTGACGTGGAACGCCCGCTTCGACCCATACGTGGCCGACGAAAGCGGGCGAAGAGTCAACACGTTCGTCTTTGACAAACGCAAAAAACTATGGCGCACCACGGGCTTCGGCGTGCAGCTGAACACGACATTCAGCGTCAGGCAATTGCGCGATGCCCTTTCGGGAAAAGACAACGAACCCGCCGCGCCGCCGCCGTCAGGCCCACAAGGCGGGCGCCCCACGGTGAAAGACGACTTGCTCGGCTGGTTCAACGATTTTCGCATCAATTACAGCATCGGCGTGGACCGAAGGCTCATCCCCATGGGCTTCGCGGAAGAACGCGACACCTTCGTCATCGGGCGGCACAACCTCAGCTTCTCCGGCAGTATCCCCCTATCCTCGAAGTGGTCCATCATGATCGGCAATATCTCTTACGACTTCCAGAGCAAACAATTGGTCTATCCTGACCTCGGCTTTGCCCGCGACCTGCACTGCTGGCAACTCAACCTGAGCTGGCAACCCGTGCGCGGCACCTACCTATTCACTATCAACGCCAAACCCGGCACGTTCGACTTTTTGAAAATCCCCTATCGAAAAAACAACTTCGATGTCGGGTTTTAGCCACCGTCGGGAAAACCCTTGCCGAGCGAAGCAGGAAAGCCCCGTGTAAAAAAAAGGTTAATTTTTTTGAGCGACATTTCCTGCTGGTGTTTACCTTTGGTGGCGAAATTACGGCTGGCTTAATCGCACACCAACCATATCAAACTTCCATAAGTCGCTCTTGGGCAGGATGTTTTCTATTGAAAACGAAGGCTTCATGCGCGGCTTTTTTTTATGTTTCACGTCGTCAAATTTGTGGCAAGGTCGGAGCCGCAACCCATCTGAAGCAAAAGGCAACAATCGTGGTTGTCAAAAAAATCTTGTCGAATCAAGATGGATTTCAAAATAATCGTCTTGCGTTCCACCATTTCTTCGGAATTTAGCATCTGAATAATGGACCCGTCCGCTAGTCTCTCGGTCCGCCAACCCTCCACTTTCTAACTATGTCAACCGACGAACGCATCCGCAAACGCCCCAAACTACGCACACCACTCATCATCATGGGGGCTGCCATGTCCTTTTTCTTTGTTTGTTTTGGTGCCTATATCCTCATTGACAAAAACTTCATGGCCGACATACCGAACGAGTTTCGGAACATCTTCGCCGTGGTAGTGCTCATCTACGGCGTGTTTCGCGGCTGGCGGGTCTATTCCGAGTATTTTTAAAAAAAGAAAAAATGAAAAATCCCCTCTTAATGCTCCTGTTCGCTTTGCTGTTGGCTGCTTGCGGCGACAACAAAGACAAACAGGGCAAAGCACTCGACACGCCCACGACGGGCGAAATCACCATCATCGCCGACGATGGCTATCGCCCCATCATCGAAACCTCGCTCCAAGTGTTTCATTCCATCTATCGCAACGCCAAAATCCATCCCATCTTCGCCTCGGAAGGCGAGGCCGTGTCGGCACTGCTCAACGATTCGGTGAAAGTCATCGTCATCACCCGGCAACTGACGGAAGAAGAAAACAAGTATTTCCAAGCACGCGGATTCACCCCCAAAGTGACTCCTATCGCCTATGACGCGATAGCCTTCATCCTCCATCCAAGCAACAAAGACACCGTGTTCACCAAAGAGCAAATGGGGCAAATCCTGACGGGCGCCGTCACCCGATGGACCGAGCTCAACCCCAAGTCGCTGCTCTCCGACATTCAACTCGTTTTCGACCACCCCCTGTCGGGCACTTTGCGTTATGTGAAGGATTCGGTTCTCATGGGTCAAGCCATTTCCCCAAAAGCATCCGCACTGAAAAACAACGTGGAAGTGATTGATTATGTGAGCAAACACCCCAATGCGCTTGGCATCATCAGCGCCAACTGGATTTCAGACACCGACGACGAAGGCAGGCAAAATTTCCTAAAAACAATAAAACTCGCCGACATCGCCGAAGCGCCCGGCAAAGAGGGCTACGGCCCCTATCAAGCCTATTTGGCAGAAGGCACCTATCCCTACAAACGCACCGTGTATGTCGTCAATGCGCAAGCCCGCAACGGCTTGGGGCTTGGCTTCGCATCCTATCTGGCAGCCGACGGGCAACGCATCGTGCTCAAAGACGGATTGTTGCCCGTCAATGCCGTCACGCGGCTCATCAAGGCCACGCGCTGAGCTTTTTTCGAGGGCAAGCACATCAAAAAAGACCCGTTGAATGTTAATCTACTGATAAGAAATGGGCGTTTTGCCCCAAATCGTGTGGAATTTTTTGAAAAAAAGCGTCCGAAAAGCGGAACTTCGCCGCTCGATGAAAAACGTTCACGCGGTATTCAAAAACAAAAACTTTTTCCGAACAATGACAAATCTCTTGAGAAAAGCGCTCCTGTTATCCGCTATCGCGTATGCTGCCTCTGCCTCCGCGCAAACGCGCGCCGACGGCCTCGCAGCCATGCAAATGGAAGAATGGGACAAAGCAATCAGCATCTATACAGCCCTCTCAAAGGCTGACCCCGCCGACCAAGATGCCCTGCTCACGCTTTCCAGCGCCTACCTCGCCAAGGGCGACAAAGCGCAAGCATTGGAAAACGCCAAAGCAGCCTTCAATGCCAAGTCCGACGCTCCGCTCGCCTTTGTGGCCAACGCCAAAGTGTTGCTACTCGAAGGCAAGTCCGCAGAGGCCAGCGAGCAGTTCAAACGCGCCGCCTCGAAGGCCAAAAAAGACATCAACGCACATCGTCAAATCGGCGAATCCTACACCTACTTCATCCCGCAAGGCAGCAATCGCCCCGACCTCACGCGGGCCGTCGAGCTGCTGACCGCCGCGCTCAATGTCAATTCCAAAGACATCCCGACACTCATGGCGCTTGGCTACGCCTACAAGGAGCAGGGCAACGGCGGTATGGCCGCTCAGCAATACGAGCTGGCCGAGCAACTCGAACCCAAAAACCCCCTGCCCAAGCTCATGTTGGCCAAAGTGTACAAGGCCGCCAAACTACCCGCCAAATTTGAATCATACATTGACAAAACATTGGGTGTGGCTCCCAACTACACACCCGCTTTGCGAGCCAAAGCCGAGCATTTTTACTTCGGTCGCCAATGGGAAAAAGCCGCCCAAGCCCTCAAAGATTTGGTGTCGAAAGGCTCTGAGGTCAATATAGAAGATGAAATGCTGTTGGCCAATGCGCTCTACATCACCAAAGACTGCAAAGCTTGCAGCGAGCTCGTGGATAAAATACTCGCCAAAGACCCCACGAAAAACTATCTGCGCCGCCTCAAAGCCTACTGCGACTACGACAACGGCGAATACCAGCGTGGCTTGAACCTTCTAAACGACTATTTCAAAACCGCACCCCCAGACAAAATCATCGCCAGCGACTACCTCTATCTCGGGCGCTTGCAGCTGAAAACAAATGGCGACACGACCGCCGCCGTCGCCAACTTGGCAAAATCCATAGAAATGGACAGCACCACATGGCCGCTGTGGAAAGAAATCGCAAAACTGCAATATGCGCGTCGCATGAACTGCGAGGCCGCCGAATCCTTCCATCGCTACTATGACTCCATCCCGGCCCCAGAGGCCAACGAGGCACAAGACATATATTTCATGGGCCTTTCGCACTATTTCTGCAAAGACGACTCGCTCAACTTTGACAAAGCCGAGCTCGTCTTTAGCAAAGTGACGGAACTCATGCCTCAGGCTGGCATCGGCTGGTGGTGGGCGCATAAGGCCGCCAAATACAAAGACCCGTCGCTGGAAGACATAGAGGCAGATCCGACCATCGCATTGAAATACGGCCACGCTCGCAAGTATTTGGAGCCTTACGTCGAAATCGCCAGCGCCGACGTGGAGAAAAACAAGAAGGACCTTGCCACAGCCTACCAGTACCTCGCTTATTGCTACTTCGTGAACAACGAAAGCGACAAATTTTTCCCTACTGCCGACAAATGGGAAAAAGTAGAGACTGATGCCGCCACGCTGGAAAGCATTCGCCAGATGAGAGAGGCCTTTGGCAAAGAGACCATCATGCCGGGTTCGGCTCCGGCTACCACCACCCCTACTCCGTCGGGAGGTGGCAAAGGAGGCAGAAATTGACGTTGTCTCGTCGAGAGCAAGCGTAAAAAAGCCCTTTTGGCCAACTGCCAAAAGGGCTTTTTCAATGGATTGCGACAAATACGTCCTGATGGCTTAATTCAGAACGTACCTCGCGCTAAGGGCACCATAGCCACCGCCAAAACCACTGCCATAGCCATTGAGGAAGACAAGAGGCATCCAGTCAACCGAAAGGTTTAAAGGAGCGTTGGCAAACTTGTAGTCAAGGCCAATCACACCAAAAACACCAATACTGGTGGACTTGTAATCCCTGTTGTTGACAAAGATGTTATCGCGGTCATTCCAGAAAAAGGCCGACACGCCGCCACCTGCGTACCAATTCAGGCCATCCACACCCGAAATGTCAAAGTGGTGTTCGTAGGCTGCTGCCGCGTTGAACCATCCATAGCCGCTGTAAGACCGAAAACCAGCGAACACTTCTATGGCGCCGGGTTCGCTGATGAAGTGCTTGTAGGTGATGGATGTTGGATAGCCCAGCCGCAAACCAATGGCGTTAGTGTAGTTTTTTTGGGAAAAAGCTGCGAAATAGCAGCCCAACACAAGTGCAAGGGTGAAAAACAGTTTCTTCATAATGATTTGAAAGCATTTAAGGTGAGTGATGTTTGACCCAAAGGTAGGGGTTCCGTTAAATATGCAACGCGGTGCAAGTTTTTTTTCAAAAAAATCAAAAACCGTCGTCAAGAATTGAAAATGAGGAAAATCGCTTTTCAGCGCAGCCAAGTCCTCTGGCAGATTTACGGGCACAAAAAAACCAGCCATCGCTACACCGTTGGCTGGTTTTCTTCTTCGAAGAAGGTTGAAGTCAGTTGGAAGCTCGCAATTGTCGGAGTTTTTTCCAATCGGCCAAAAACCATTGGAGCCATTGGTAGGCCACAGCCGGGAAAACAATAAAACCCAACCAATTGTGATACAATGCTTCTGCAAAGTCAAAATGAATCAAGTGCATAATGGAGCGTGTAAGGCCACACGCAAAACACTCTTCATTGAGTAGAAGCACGGACAAACATATTGACCGCCCCTCATCAAAAAAATCGGCAGGCAAAACAAGCAAAACAATCGGGAACAGAATAAACACCCCGATTTTGATGTAAAGCCACCAATTAGAAGCTTGGGTCATAGTTGCTGCCGTCTGCAGGTTTCAAGTCGCCCATGATAATCCGAACGAAATCAATCAAGGCCCAAATGCCGCAGCCGCCCAAAGTAATGAGCATCAGCCACCAGTTTTTGTAGCCCAAATACAGGCGATGCATACCCAATATGCCAAAAAACCAGCACAACAGCAACGCTACCCATTGACTTTTTGCGGTGCCAGCCGTGCCGTCGGCATCTTTCATCTGCTTTTTCACCGCCTTTTGTGCGGCTTTCAGCCCAACGACCTGCTTGAGGGTCAGTTTTTTGCCTGTCTTTTCCTTTACCTTTTTGGGCGTGAGTTTCAAGAACTCGTCGGGGGTCATGTTTGTCAGCATGCCACCGAGACCGTTTTCTTGAGTCAGCAGTTTTGCAGCTACCGCAGCACCAGCATTTTTGACGCTTGTAGTGGCGTTGATGGATGTCATTTGGGCTAAGCCAAAGACCAATAGGAGCAAGAGGAAGATTTTTTTCATGTAAAAACCGCTTTAGATTTGGATGCCTACTCTTATCGCTTTTGGGCTTCCGCGCCTTACTCTCTTCGGTAGGGATTTTCAGGTAATTCCCCTTTTCATTTGTGTCGTATGAAAGGTAAAAACACGCGGCAAATGTTGGACGAATTCACGACACTTCAAACACAAAACATCAAGAAAAAAAGCGGGGCCACACAAATCGCCTCCATGCTTGGCACGATATGCTAAATTCCCCAACTTCGCCCCTGCTTTAACCGAAGAATATGAAAATCGCCGTCTTTCCCGGGTCGTTCGACCCCATCACCATCGGCCATGTGGATTTGGTGAAACGGGCCTTGCCCCTATTCGACAAAATAGTGGTCGCCGTGGGTGTCAACTCCATCAAAAAAAACCTCTTCTCGCTCGACCAGCGCCTTGAGTGGCTGCGTCAGGTGTTCGCCGAGTATCCCAGCGTAGAGGTGGATTACTTTGAAAATCTTACCGCAGACTACTGCAAGCGCATCGGTGCCCGCTACCTGCTGCGCGGTTTGCGCAATGCCTCTGACTTCGACTATGAAAAGACTATATCCCAGCTCAATCACATCATCGGCGACGGCATCGAGACGGTGTTTCTGATTTCTCAGCCTGAATACTCGCACATCAGCAGCACTATCGTCCGCGAAATCATCGTGGGAGGCGCCGATGCCGCACAATTCATCCCAAAGGAGATTCAAATCAGCACCAAAGGACAATAAAAAAAGCCCGGCGAAGCGTGCCGAGCTTTGGGTAGGAAGCAAATGCCTGTACGCGCCCCTTCCCGCGCTCAACCATTCTCCGTAAAACCCGGATACAACGTCATCCCCCCGTCCACAAAAATCGTGGTGCCGTGAATGTAGTCCGACTCGTCGGAAGCCAGCCAAACGGCTGCCGCGCCGATGTCGGAAGTCTCTCCAACGCGCTGGTAAGGAATGAGTTCGAGCAGTTTTGCCTCGGCTTCGGGCGTTTCCCACGCCGGGCGGTTGATGGGCGTTTTGATGGCGCCGGGGCCCACCGAGTTGATGCGGATTTTCATCGGGCCGTACTCCTGCGCGAGCGATTTCATCATCAGCATCACGCCGCCTTTCGAAGCCGCGTAATTCACATGGCCGCCCCACGGAATCACCTCGTGAACAGAACTCATGCAAATAATTTTGCCCAAAGCCACCGACACGTCGGGGCGCGGGCCGCGCCGCAGGAACTCGCGGATGGCTTCGCGGGCGCAGAGGAATTGGCCCGTGAGGTTCACGTCGAGCACGAATTGCCAGTCTTTCAGGCTCATGTTGTGGAAAGCCGCGTCGCGTTGCAAGCCGGCGTTTTTGACCAAAATATCCACCGTGCCGAAGGTGGCGATGGTTTCTTGAAACATGGCCATTACTTGGTCTTCCTTGCTGACGTCGGCTTTGTAGGCGATGGCCGTGCCGCCCATCTGGGCGATTTCATCCACGACCTGCTGCGCGGCTTCGTCGCCGAAAACGTAGTTGACCACCACGTTGGCGCCGTCGCGGGCCATGGACATGGCGACTGCACGACCGATGCCGCTGTTCGCGCCGGTGACGATGCAGGTTTGGTTTTTGAGGCGATTGTTGGGTTGTTGATACATAGGTGAGAGAGTGACCGTTGTGAAAAATTTTTCCACAAAAGTCAGAGCAAGCGGGCGGGCGCAAGGTTACGCAAGTAACACTTGTAGAAAAATCCTGTAAATCTTGTCAGTCCTGTCGAAATTCAAACTTCTGAGACACACGGCCAATAACTCAAAACGCTGCCCGCACAAATTTCCCCATTTGTCGCTCGCCGCTTTCGGCAATGATGGCGATGCTGTAAAAGCCGTTTGAGCCAATGCCGGATATATCCAATTGGAAAATTTCCCCACCACTGTTCGCCATTTTTTCAAGCGCCAAACGGCCCATGGCATCGAACACCTGCAAGCGCACTTGCTGCCCTGACCAAGCGGACAAATCTATGTGTAGCAGGTCTGCTGCGGGATTTGGGAATAACAAGAGTTGCCTCACTCGTCCTTCCGTCGCGCTGCGCTCGTCAGCAGATTTGTTGCTTGCTTGCTGCACCGGGCAGTCAAACACATTCAAATGGGCTTCGTAAAAAACCTGCGGCTCCAACCGCGCCACGACGTGGATGAAAGTCGGGTCGGCCTGCGGCGGCAGGGTGTATTCGAACACGTCGGACAGGCCGTTGGCGATGCCGTTTCCGATAGTTTTAAAGCGAATGGAATGGGAAGGCGAGGCGTTCGGGTTGCGCACCTCATAAGTGCGGCCACTGGGGGCGGCGAACACGCTGCCGTTCGCGGGGGCATCGGCCACAAGGCCGTTGGGCAATTGGAAAGCCGTGTAGGTCAACGGGTTGGAGCAGTTGTTCGTTACCCGCATCCGATAGGTTTTTTGTTTCGCCGGATTTTGGAAAATGCCGAGAATTTCAAATTTCAGGCAAGGCGTGTTTTTGACATCGCAAGCCTCGTTGTCAGCCGGCTTTTGTTCCACCCTTACCGTGAAGCAACAAGAAAGGGATTCGCCGCAATCATCGGATGCTCGATGACACACCTGCGTCACGCCTGCCGGGAAATTTGCACCGCTGGGCAAACCCTGCGTCATATTCACGGCCACATCGCCGCAAAGACAGTCAGACAAGGCCGTTGGATTGTTGTACGTCACGACGGCAGAAGCCACGCCCGCAGGAACTTCAACGGTGATATCGGAGGGGCAGAGGATGTTCAGGTTGGAAGGCTGAGGCGGAGTGACAAATTCCAGCGTGTAAGTAACAATCGTGTCGCAGTCAAAAATGGGTCGAATCGTGTCAACCACCGTTCCGGGTTGGGTGTAGGCTGTGCCGCCAATCAGCAGGGTGTCGCCGGGGCAAAAAGTCAACGTGTTGAACAGCAGTTCCGGCTGATAAGGGCAGTGGTCAGCGACTGTGAATGGCCGTTCTTCCGTGAGCGCGTCGAAGGCTTCTGTTGCTTTTGGAAAGTCACCGCTTTGCAGGTCAGTCAAATCCGCCGCCGTTAACGAAAAATCTTGTTTCAAAATGGACAAAGGCGCGGTGCAGCAACCTTCCACCCGCCCATCAGGCAAGGTCTTCGTCAGCAACATCCTATTGCTGCCAAAAAAACCCATGCCGACAAAACCGCCTTCGGGGCTTTCAAAGGATTTCCTGAAATTGGACTGCGGGCCGAGCGTGTTGTACCGCCAAGCCATTTCGATATTGACGTTCGCATCTATCTTGACCAATGCTGCCCGCGTTTGACCGGAAACTCCAACCGAACCGCTCATAATAAAACTGCCGTCCGATGTTTTTTCAGGATGTCCTACCCCTATGCCTTCGTTATTCATAGACAGCATTTTTGACAAAATCACCGTGCCGTCTTTTCCAATTTTGTGTACGCCCATTTTTGTGATGATGCCTGTTGCGAAGACAGTACCTATGTTGCCAGTCACCAGAAGTTGCCCATCGCTGGTTGGGCGTATGAAGTTCCACGGAACAGAGGAGTCCTGCGGGTTCGTGTACTTTTTTATCATGTAGGGCTCGCCGCTGTTCAAATCGAAAGCGCCCAAAAACGCCGTGCCGCCCACCCCGCCTATGGCATAAATTGTATCTGATTCGACAATAAAATCGCTAAACCCGGCGGACTTTTGAAGGCTGCCGTAGGTTCTGCTCCAAAGGATGTTGCCATTGTTGTCAATTTTGATAAAGCAAGCATCCAAATACCCCCCGATAGTGTAAGCATCCTGCCACCCTGCTACGAGATAGCCGCCGGGGACGGACCGCACCGTATTGCAAATGGCGTTGCCATTAAAGACGAGGGCCTTGCTCCATTGAAAATTGCCAGCCGCGTCTGTTTTGAAAACATACGCCCTTTCCGACCCAGTTGAAATACCGGATCTGACAAAACCGAACGCGAGGAAGCCGCCGTCGTTGGCCTCTATCACAGACCTGAAAATGATGTCATTGTAAAGTGGCGCGTAGAATTTCCACCACAGCACGTTGCCGTCCTTGTCTATTCTTGCGATGTAGGAGTTGAGCGGAGTAAATGGCCCCGGCACCTGAGCCGTACCCACCACAACGTACCCTGAATCCGCAACCGGGAGAACGTATTGCCCCGAATTCGTGGTAATGCCAGTGGCAGCATAGACTTTCTGAAAAGAATTTTGGGCAAAAAGAGTAGTGGCCGTGTGTAAGAAAAAAGCCGGCAGAAGGAGCGATAAAACCAGTCGGGATAAATTATTCATAAACATTTTTTCAACAAACCTACCGAACTCTCCTGCGGCTGCCCATACCGGGAAATGTCTAAAACCCTGTAAATGTGGGGTAGATGACTAAAAAAGAACGTAGTGCCGACAGTCTGGGGGCTATCTTTTTGGGCGTACTCTACGTTTGTCATCCGCCGGAAGGCGGATGACAAACGTAGAGTACGCCGTAGAGCGGACAGATACTTACAGCATGACAAACGTAGAGTACGCCGTAGAGCGGACAGATACTTACAGCATGACAAACGTAGAGTACGCCGTAGAGCGGACAGATACTTACAGCATGACAAAAGGGAAATAATCAACCCTTCTTGACATACTTTTCCTGAAACTTCGCCCATTCCTGTTTGGCGAGCGCGTCGTTGCCGGGAATGTCTTTTTTCCAGCCGTTCACGGCTTTTTGGTTGTGCTGGTAGATGTTGCGGCCTTGATAGGTGGTGTCGTAGGTCCACAGTTCGATGGGCGCGAGGTGACCGACCGACACGCCGTAGGCGCAGTAGCCGCCGTATTCGGGTTCGTAGAACGTGGGGTTCGCATCGAATTTGGCCTTGTTCTCAGCATTGGCGAAGTAGTAAATCGCGCCTTTGTACTTGGTCTGGAACTGCGCGTTGCCTTTCGTGGAGTTGCCTTCGCGGAGGCTCACCGCGTCTTGGCCTTGCAGGATGACACCCTGCTCGTCCACGTTGACGAGGTAGCCGTCCACGACTTTGCCGAGATTGGGCTGTTGCGCCCCGACGCAGGCGGCAAACAGCGACAGCGCGGGCAGGAGGAGAAAAATCAATTTTTTCATGGTTCTGATGCTCTTTTGTGTTTGGTGAAAAATGTTTTTCAATTTTGATGGCACAAAAGTCGGGGCGTTGCGGGGGGCGGTACGTTACGCAGGTAACAGTTGGGAAAAAAGGCGGGATATTTTGCCGAAATCAACTAAATTGCGCCAAAATTCAAGGTCATGCACGAGGAAAGCACTTTGTTGGAAACGCCTGTCCTTACTGCCGAGGCTTACCTCGACGCGGAGGCGCGTTCGCCGGTGAAACACGAATTTGATAACGGAAAACTTATTGAAATGGCAGGAGGAGATATTGCTCACAATCTCGTCAAAGGCGAAATTTTTTCGCTGCTCAAAAGCCTCATCGAATCTGCCCAATTGCCCTTTTTGGTGCTCGACAGCGACATGAAAACATGGTTTCCCTCGCTCGGCAAATTCGTCTATCCCGATGTCACGGTCATCGCCAAACCGCCGCAATTTTATGTGACACCCGGCGGGAAAACACGCCGCGATGCCATCGTCAACCCCGTGCTGATTGTGGAAGTGCTTTCCGACGACACCCGCGATTACGACAAAGGCGAAAAATTCGACTACTACTGCACACTCGAAAGTTTCCGCGAATACCTGCTCATCGAGCCTGAAAAAACTTGGGCCAAAACGATTTTTCTCGAAGACCCTGCCAACGGCCTGCAACGGGTAAAAATTTTCACCGACCCGACTGACACAATCCATCTCCACACCATCGGCTGCGACATCCGGCTGACGGATGTTTATCGGGTGTTGGAAGGGCTAACGGAGTGATTAAAGTCATTGAGGGTCATTAGGGGTCATAGAGGGTCATTAGAGTCATTAGGGGCCATTGAGGGGGTATTACAGGGCAAACGCATCAAAATACCCCCCAATGACCCCCAATGACCCTTAATGCCTCCTCACACCTCTTTCACCGCCGGAAAATCCACCGGAGGTCGCATCATCACTCCAATCAAGTTTGAAAAAACCGACTCGACGACGATGGCAATCACATCGAGCAAGGCGCGGGCATCGTAGCCGTGTTCCTCGAACTCGTCCATGAGTTCGGGCGGCACTTGGCCGTGCGTTTCCATGATGGCGCGACCGAATCGGGCCAGAAAGTCGAGTTTTGGGTCGTCGTGATGAATGCCTTTGCGGAGGGCGAGGTTTTCTTCTTCGGAAAGGCCGGCGAGTTTAGCCCAATTGGTGTGGGCGGCGAGGCAATATGGGCTGCCGTTCGCTTGCGACACGGGCAGGTAAATCGCCTCGCGCTCTTGGTCGTTGAACACGCCTTCCGCTTGATTTCCGTACAAAGTCAGGTAAGAGCGCAGCGCAGGCGGCGAGTAGGCGAGCATGGACACGATGTTGGGCACAAAGCCCACTTTCGCTTCGCAGGCGGCCATGATTTCGAGGGCTTCGGGGGTCAATTCTTCGCGGATAGGGAGCAGGAATTTCATGTGGAGTAGGCTATTTTCGTTTGCGAAATGGCTTTCGGGAAAACCGCCAAACTTACGACATTCCTACTCACATTTCATGCGTTCGCCCGCTCATTTTCGGGGGGGGGGGCGGAAAAATTCCTGTCATTGATTTGGTGGATAAGATCGTCCATCGTGCAGGTGAGCAAATCGTTCAGCGGGATGCCTACAAGGTCGGCAAAAACCTGAAGATAGGGGACGGTGAGGCGGGTTTGACCCCTTTCCAATTTGCAGTAGGCTGGTTGGCTGATGCCCATTTCGCGGGCGACGGCTTCTTGCGATAGGTCGCAATAGTTGCGCAAGCGACGCATTTTGTCGAGCAATTCGGCAGGGGACGAAATCATGAAGCAGCGTATAGGTGATTGTTCAGTTGATGTGTTATGTTGGCAAATGTAGCGAAGGTTTTTTGCATTATTCCCAAAGAGAATAAAAAATAACGGGAAGGAATAAAGTATAACCTATGGTTGTTGGAAGCCAGTGAAAAGGAGGCTGATTTTTGTGGCTGTGAATGCGCATCACAGTTGCCCCATGGGGACAAATTTTTCAACCCGCTTTTCTCACCTAAAAATTTTTTGCCGATTATGAAAAAACCAATCCTGATTGCAACCATGTTAGCTATCTTTGTAAACATGGCAAAAGCGCAAACACCCTATCCCGCTCCATAAGACCAACATTTTCTGGAAGCAATGGCAGACACCTGCGACTTTCCGGGCGTTAGGCTCGCTCCTGTTATCCATTATGCGATAGGCCCGGTCGCTTATGTCACGTTTACGGAGCATGTGGGCGACGTTCGTCTCAAAAGAACCGACGAGTTTTCGTTTTCAACGATTGCCGTCGGTGGTCAGGAGAAACTATTTCAAAGTTTGCTGCCGAACAAGGTGTACGAAATTCAAGTGCTGAACCGCTGCGGGCAATATGTGGTGGCAGGCACTATCGACACCAAAACCGAAGCGCAAGACCCCATCTTAGTTTCTCCCGAACTTTACAAGGCTATTCGAGATTTCCAAAATCAAGCGGAATCTGCCACCCCGCTTGGGCAATTTTTAGAAAGCCGCCAAGACGTGGCCTTCTTTGAGAAGGTTTACTTCATACAGCAATACTTCCTGAACGGTCAGCCGATAACCACTTTCTCCGGCACAACTTTGCCCCACTATATGCCCCCCACCATCTGCAACTGTAAGTTCGTGTTCAATATTTTACAGAACGCCGTGCCGGGTAATATTGCAAACGGTGAAATTATTCCTAGAAAAGAATCACAGCCGAAAAAGAAAATAAGCGGCAATGATAACACTGCTTACTGGTGGACCAGGCATTCCAAAGGACCTGCCAAATGGCACGTTCTTTTGACCGAAGGCTCAAAGGCGGGCGGGACAGAGCATACTTGGAGAATGCGAATGGCCGATTCGACGGCCACAGTTGGCACTCACTATGCCCATTTGCGGTACAATCTGCTGTGTACCAATTATCAACAAGTTCCGGCAGATTGCTTTTGCAACAAACAGCTTTGGTTGTACTGGCGCTACGACACGGAAGTGTGCGCTTTCGCGGAGAAACACCCGGAAGGATGGGGCGGCAAAAAAGCAGTGGCGGCTGCGGAAGATGTGGCGGTTGCTGTGATTCGCCGTGATGGAAACAATATACCTATCGTGCCCGGCGGCGGCGGAAAAGTGATACGTGCCACTTCGGAATGTGAGCAGACCGTGAACCCCCAATTCTGGGCTAATGCAGGGACGTTGGCTTTGAATATTGCAGGTGTGGTTTTTGGGCTTTCATCGGGCGATACACTCAATCAAACACAGCAGCAACTGTTCAACCTCGGCTTGAACGGGCTTACCAGCAGCATCACCAACCTGATTAACACGCCCTATTATTCTGCAAATTTCTGCGAAAACCTAAACTGCAAGGAAGAAAATGCTAGCTGGGGCGATACAGTGGTCTATATGCAGCCCAACCAACCTATCAATCTCTATTTGTTCAGCAATTCGAGCCTGCTGGCAGGCGGCAAGCGCTCATGGTATAGCTGGAGCAGGACTTTGAGCAGCTATTATTTGACAGGCTATGTGCCGGGTGGTTTTAGCAGCCAGGAAGAGCCGTATTGCTGCACAAAAAAATACGCCAATTGGGTGCTTGGCTCCGAATCAGGCCCGCATACGACAGACGAACTGAAACGCGAAGTCGGGATTATCCTCGGTGCCTGGGCGCCATGGCCATTTCCAAGTGACCCCTGGACTGGAGCAACGCAGATACCTTATGAGATTTACGCCATGTCCGTTCCTGTCGTCGAATGTCCGGACGGCGGCGGTCTTATTGGGGAAGGCGACGATAGGGAAGCGCTGAAAACCAAAAGCGAGACGGCATTGCCGAATACATACCGCTTGTTGGTTTTTGATACCTCTGGCCGACTTTTGCTTCAAACCAACCAAGAAATACTTCCCCCCGATTTAAGGCAGTACCTTAGGGAAAAGATGCCTTTTGCAGCAAGTGGGGTTTATCTTGTGCAGGCAGTCTCGGCATCGGACAAAAAATCATTCAAAGTTTTCCTTGATTAAAAAATATTCAGGCAGCCACCCAGTTGACCGGGCGGCTGCTCTTTTACCACAAAACACAAGAATTATGAGCATTTTAGAAAAATCAGATTGGGGTTCGCTATGTTCCCTCTTCCTTTTATTGGCAGTTTTGGCTTTCGCCTCCTGCAAAAAAAACAAATGCCCCGAAGGGTTCAACTCCGTGGACGACCAGTGCCTCTGCCCCGACGGCAAGTTTGTGGGCAACGGAATGTGCCGGGATTTGAAACCCAACGAATACTACGCATCGCTGGCGCATTGCGCATGCCCGGATACCATATTTGTGGAAATCATCGAGCGTAATGATATCAACCTTAGAGTACGTTTTGACTTAGGATGGGGATACGAAGAAACGGGGTGTGGCTTGATAAAAATGGCAGACGGGGACAGTTTATACACTACTGCCAATTCAACTTTTACCTCAAGGCTTGCCTGTCCCATCAACGGCAAATTGGCGAACACGCAAATATTCGGCAAGTTCATAGAAAACGACACCAAGATTCGCGTGACGCTGAAGTATATGCGATACCCTACCTTCGAGGAAGAGTTGGGAAAGTGTGAGTTCGTGCTTCATAAATAAAAAAAGACCGCCTTCGCGCACTTGCGCGAGGCGGCTCAAACCTAAAAGCCTAATATGAAAACGATTCTATCCTTTCTTTTTCTTCTCCTGCGATTTCAACAGCACCGCATGACCGTCGGGGTCGCGCAGGAGGAACATCTCGGCGTTCCCGATTTTGGCGACGGCTGTGGATATTTTTCTAAAACCTCGGTGCTCCAATTTCTCCAGCATCTTCGGCAAATCGTCCACTTCCAATTCAGTCTGGTAGTGCCAAAGGTCGGTCGGTCGGCTGTCCGTCGGGTAAGGGCGGCCACCGGGCGGGGCGATGTAGCGCAGGAATTCCACACCGAAGCCTGCCTCCGCGTGAAGCCCGTTGATGTCGAGCCGGGCGCCGAACACTTGGTTCAGATGCTCCTGTTCCGTGCCGTAATTCTCCGAATGGCCGCTGTGAACAAGCCCCAGCGCGTCGCGGTAAAAAGCCATGCTCGTGTCCGTGTCGGCGATGCCGATGGCCGTGTGGTCAATGCCGAGAAAAACGGTTGACGGTTCGCGGCTCACAGTTGACGGCTGCCAGCGTGGATTGCCTTTATCGGTCGGGAACCAAATGAGTTCGAGATTGTGGCCTTCCGGGTCGCGGAAATAAAAGGCCTCGATGCCGGCGGCATTGGGCAGGTAGTCAGGCAAAGTCTGCGGCGACGTGCTGACGTGCGCGACTTTGTTTTTCAACAACCTCTGATACGCCGCGTCCATGTCGCTGACGACGATGGCGAGGTGCTGGAACCACAAATCGTTCGAACGAGTGTCAGGAGGCACAGGACGCGAGTCTCCCTCCCTACCGGGGAGGGCCGGGGTGGGGCTGAAGTCCATGAGTTGGATTTTCTCGGTGCCCAATTGCAGCGTGACGATTTGCACACTGGCCGTATTTTCAGGCAAGCCGTAGAGTTTTGCGACTTCCTCGCCCGCCAGCGTTTCCTCTTTTATTTTTTGAAAATCAAGGTTTTTTACAAAAAAATCCACCTCGCGAGCGAGGTCTTCGACGGTGATGCTCACGCCCGTGACGGCGGTGACTTTTTGAGGAAAAACGACGAGTGGCAGGCAAAAAGCCAGCAGCAGAAGTACGAAGCGGTGTACTTTATGTTTGTCATCCTGTAAGGAACTGTCCGCTCTACGAGCGGGTCTCGCTCGGTTTTTCCCGCCGTAGAGCGGACGGATTCCTACAGAATGACAAAAAAAACATGATTGGTAAGAAGCGCCTAAAATGTTGGCTATTTCTTGAAAAAAGTATTTCATGGCTCGTGTTTTTTTAATGACCCCAATTACCCCAAATGACTCAAAATCTCTCCGACCCGCAACGCATTCGCCATCGCCGTGAGTGAAGGATTCACCGCGCCGGAAGAAGGGAAGAATGAAGTGTCCACGACGTAGAGATTGTCGAGCGCGTGGGCTTTGCAGTTCAGGTCGAGCACCGAAGTGCGAGGGTCGTGACCGAAGCGACAGGTGCCGTTCTGGTGACTCACACCGCCGATGCCGAGTTTGAAGCCGTAGTATTTCGTGCTGCCGCCAACGCCCTCGTTTTCAGCCACCGTGTCCATGATTTGAACCAGTTTTTCGCGCAAACGGCGATAGGCTTCGAGGTTGTTTTGGGTGTAATGCAGTTGGATATTCCCCTGCGAATCCACCGTGACGCGATTCTCGGATTTTGGCAAATCTTCGGCGGTGATGAAGTAGTCAATGATGTGGCTGGCGAAATGCGCCGCGTCCTTGTCGTCCTTGCCCAAATCGTCGCCCACCGCGTCGGCAAGCAAGAGCGGGTCGGCTTTGCCCATGTTCTGGATGGCTCCGAGCGGGCGCGCGTCGCCGTCAGCGCCGTGATAGAAGTCGGGAATCAAAATCGCCTTTTGGAAGGTCGAAGGGTTGGGCTTGGCCGAGTAGGCCAACACGATACCGTTGTTGTGAATCATCAGGTTGCGCCCCACCTGACCGCTGCTGTTGGCGAGGCCGTGGGGGTGTTTTTCGTTGGCCGAGCGAAGCAAAAGCGCGGCGGAATTGATGGCGCCGCAGGCCACCACGATGGTGTCGGCGTGGTAAGTTTCCTCCATGCCCTCGCAGGCGACGGTGACGCTCACTGCCCGCCGACCGCTTGCGTCGGTGTTTATTTTCAGGGCTTTTCGATTGCGGAGCAAGGTCACGTTCGGGTATTGCAACGCGCCTTGCACCCCCACGACGTGGCTGTCGGCCTTCGCGCCGGTGGGGTCGGGGTAGCCGTCGTAGAGTTCGACGTGGAGGCGGTCGTTGGTGCGGCCGTTCAGGTCTTGCGGCAGGCGGATGGCGAGCGGAATCGGCGCGGGATGGTAGCCTTGCCGACGGATTTGCTCGGTCACTTCCGCCATGCGCGGCTCGAAGGGCAGCGCAGGGAAGGGGTAGCCATTTTTTGCGGGCGGCTCGGTGGGGTCGAGGCCGCGTGTGCCGTGCACGGCATAGAGCGCCTCGGCTTCGTCGTACCACGGCGCGAAGTCCTCGTATTTCAAAGGCCATTCGGGGGAAAGGCCATCAAAGTGTTCGGTGGCCTCGAAGTCGCGCTCGCGGAGGCGCAGCAAAGCGCCGCCGTACATCTTGGTGTTGCCGCCGACCCAGTAGTGTTGGTAGGGGGAAAATTCCTTGCCCGCCGCGTCGCGCCACATTTCGGTGGTTTTGTAGCGGCCTTGCGCCACGGCGAGCGGGTCCCAGTTTTCTTTTTCTTTTGGCAAAAAATCGCCGCGCTCGAGGATGAGGATGCGCTTGCCGGTGGGGGCGAGTTTGTAAGCCAAAGTGCCGCCGCCCGCGCCGGTGCCGATGATGATGATGTCGAATTTCATGGATTGGTTCGATTGATTTCGACTCATCCGATTGATTCGATTCATCCGATTGATTCGATTAACGGAGTTACCCAATCGAATCAATCGGCTTAATCGAACTAATCGAATAAATCATTTCTGGGACAAAGGTGCGGGTGGCGCGGTGGGTGGGATGTTACGGGGGTAACAGTTGGAGAAATTATATCAGTGGCGGATGTTCTCCCAACAAAAACAACGCCGCCCGCAAGCGCATCACTTGCGGGCGATTCAGGTGCAATGCCTCTACCGTCGCCCGCCCGATGGGTGTCAGGCCGACAACTTGGGTGAATGTATCGTCCCAGTCGAAATGGTCGCCCCAGTTGTGTTGTCGTGGATGAAAAAGGAGAACCTTCTGCTGCGTGATTGGGTCGGTCGCTTCGGTCTTGGCGGCTTTGTGCGAGTTGCAGCCTTGGCAAGCCAACGCCAGATTGTCGGGGTCGTTGCTACCGCCTTTTGCGGAGGGGATGATGTGTTCGGTGGCAAAAGATTGAGTGGCAAAGTCCGCCTGACTTTTGCAGTATTCGCAGCAGCCTTGCGCCCGTTGGAAAACATACCTGCGAAGGGAGAGGGGAATGTGCTGTTTAGCCATGTTGCGCAGCAGGCAGGATGCCCAATTGCTGCATCAGGGTGCGCACGGGCACATTGCGCAGACGGGCTAATTCGGCGAGGTGTTCCACGCGCTCCGCGTCGAATTGTTCGACAATTTCTACCAACGCCAAGAGTTCTTGCTGCTCCGCTTCGGTGCGTGTTTCGGATTGGGTCAAATAGTCGAATCGCTTTTGCTGGGCTTCCGAGAGGCTTTTTCGATTGATTTTCTTGAGCAATTCAGCCTCTTTTGTCTCCAAGCCCAACCCCTTGCGTCGGGCACGGAGCGCCAACACATTTTGAACAAACTGCTCAAAATCGCTTGTTTCAAGTCGAGCAGCGTTGTTGAGCAATTCTGTAGCGGAAAGTGGAGCGTTCATGTTGGCAAAGTTACGTTTTTCTGAAATTTTCCCATTGGGTTTTTATCCATCCAGCAAGAGTGAATTGTTGCCTCAAATCACGACCTTCGCCATCAGTCAAATGCTGCTACCATGAACGACCTTCCGCAATTCAACGACCTCCTCCTCTACACCGCGCCCGACGGGCAGGTGAAGGTGGAAGTCATTTATGATGCCGAGACTTTTTGGCTGAGCCAAAAGAAAATGGCCGAACTGTTCGGGGTGGATGTCCGCACGGTGAACGAACACCTGCAAAACATTTTCATTTCCAAAGAATTGGTACGAGGGGCAACTATCCGGAAAATCCGGATAGTTCAACGTGAAGGCGCAAGGGAGGTAGCCCGCGACGTGGAATTTTACAACCTCGACGCCATCATCGCCGTCGGCTATCGGGTGAACAGTTATCAGGCCACGCAATTCAGGATTTGGGCGACCAAAACGCTCAAGGAGTTTATTGTCAAGGGTTTTGTGCTGGACGACGAGCGACTCAAATTGAACAAGAAATTTGGCCGCGACTACTTCGACGAGTTGCTGGAGCGCATCCGCGAGATTCGCGCCAGCGAACGCCGTTTTTATCAAAAAATCACCGACATCTACGCCCAATGCAGCATGGACTACGACCCAAAGTCCGACCTGACGATGACGTTTTACAAAACGGTGCAGAACAAATTGGAATGGGCCATCACGGGCAAAACCGCCGCCGAAATCATCGCCAGCCGCGCCAGAGCCGACCGGCCTAACATGGGTTTGCAGACTTGGAAAAACGCGCCGCACGGCAAAATCCTGAAAACGGATGTCGCCGTTGCCAAAAACTACCTCATCGAAAAGGAAATCAAGGACTTGGAACGCATCGTCTCGATGTACCTCGACTACGCGGAAAATCAGGCTGCCCGCCAGATTCCAATGAAAATGCGCGATTGGGTGGAAAAATTAGACGCCTTCCTGAAATTCAACGAATACGAAGTGCTCACCAATGCGGGCAGCGTGTCGGCAGAAGTAGCAAAACAGTTGGCTGAAAAGGAGTATGAAAAATTCCGCGTCGTACAGGACAGGGAGTACGTTTCTGATTTTGACCGTGCGGTGAAAGAACTCAAAGAGTCTTCTGGTAAAAGTGGAAAGGGAAACGATGCCGATTGAGAGTTCAGGGCAACATCACGCGAGTTTCCCCACATCCGCCACATAAATTTCTTTCCGGCCAAAAAATTTCACCAGCCCCGCCTCCTCCAAGTCGGTGAAGAGCAGCGACACCGTTTTGCGCGAGGTACCGATGAGCGCCGCGATGTCGCTCTGCGTGATGTCGAGCATGATTTTCACCCCCGTTCGGTAGGGCGTTCCGATGTCGTGGCAGAGGTCTTTCAGAAATTCCACGAGGCGCTGGCGCGCGTCTTTGAAGAGGAGGATTTGCAGGTGCCGTTCGAGTTTTTGCATCCGCTCGCCGATGCGTTTGGTGAGCGTGAGCGAAAACGGCACATAGTCGCGCACGAGTTCCTGCGCTTTTTCCACCCGGAGTTTGCAAATCATCGTGCGGTCGGTGACGGCTTGGGCGAACTCTTTGTGACGCGCTTGACCAAACACGGCCATTTCCCCCAAAATCTCGCCGCGACCGAGAAAGGCGATGACCTGCTCGTTGCCCTCGCTGTCGTAAAAACCCACCTTCACCCGCCCCTCCGCCACGAGAAAAATCTCACGCGCAGCATCCCCTTCCATAAACAGGAAGTCCGTCTTGTTGTAACAACTCAACGGGTGCGACTTGATGTGGTCGCTGTATTTGTACGGGCAAAGAATCTCGTACAAATCCACTTCCTCGAAAAACCAGATGGATTTTTCCATTTTTTGATTATTTTTGGTACAACGGATTTGCAAATCCGTCGTACTTCTGTTAAGCCCCTAAACTCACCATAGCCGTCAGGCTATGACTCTTTTTTGTCATGCTGTAAGCATCCGTCCGCTCTAATGCGGGTGAAACGCGAACTTTTCCCTCGTAGAGCGGACAGTTCCCTACAGGATGACAAATGTAGGGAACACCCAAAACCCTTAGGCTGACGGCTATGCCAAACTCACCCGCCGCGAAAACACCAAATCGCCGCTGGTGTGCAAACGTATGGAGTAAATGCAATTTTCCCATTCGGCGTAAGAAATACGGTTGTCGGCGTGGCCGAGCGCGTGGTGGAATTGGCGGTCGTGGCAGTAGTCGCGCACTTCAAGGCGTGGCGCCGTTATTTTGGGCGAAACATTGACAATCAGTTCTTTCTTCTTTTTGTCCACGCGAAATTGAATCAACTCGCTCGAAACGCCGTCGCCCTCGTGGCCGGGTTTTTCGCCAAAAAGCCAGCGCAAAGCGTGCTCGAACTCCCGCGCCCAAAACCACTCCGAATGAACCCCGTCACTGTGCAAATCGTAGTGCAGATTTTCCTCCTCGTGGCCCGCTTCGAGCAAAGTCTCGTACATATCGAGCAACTCGCCCACCATGTTGCGGCTCTCCTGCTGGCCCGCCATGAGCAGGATTTTCACGGGCAAAACCGGCTTGCGATTTTTGACCATTTGAAAAACGCTTTTGGAAAACCACAGCGAGGGCGAAAACACCCCCGCCATGCCGAACACTTCGGGGCGCTCGATGGCCGCGCACAGCGTGATGAGGCCGCCCATGCTGCTGCCCATGATGCCCGTGTGCTCGCGCCCCGGCAGGGTGCGCAAGTGTTCGTCCACGAATGGTTTGAGCGTCTCGCACACGAAATCAAGGTATTGAACGCCTTTGCCGCCGCCGTGCTGCGCATTGTTCCACGGAGAGTATTCGGCCAGCCGGTGAATGCCGCCGTTTTCGATGCCGATGATGATGGGTTGGCCGCCAACGGCTGACGGTACACGGCTGACGGTATTGCCCGATAAAAACAGCCGATTCATTGCCTTGTCTATGCCCCAAGAGCCGAACGTGGCCTCAGGGTTGATAAAGGTTTATAGAGTTGATAAGGGTTGATAAAGGTTTATAGAGTTGATAAGGGTTGATAAAGGTTTATAGAGTTGATAAGGGTTGATAAAGGTTTATAGAGTTGATAAGGGTTGATAAAGGTTTATAGAGTTGATAAGGGTTGATAAAGGTTTATAGAGTTGATAAGGGTTGATAAGGGTTTATAGAGTTGATAAGGGTTGATAAGGGTTGATAAGGGTTTATAGGGTTGATAAGGGTTGATGAATTGCGGCGTATTCTACGTTATCAACTTTTATACCTCGCGCCGCCAAGTTTTCAGCATCGTCTAGGGCAACGTTTACTAAACTTTTGAAGTTTAGTAAACGTGATCTCATCCTTCCAACCATGCTGAAAACTTGGCGGCACGAGGTATATCAACCCTCATCAACCCCTTGTTTCCGCGATTTCTTTTCCCAAAAAATACCCAATCACGGTGCGCAGCAAGCCGATGACGGCGAGGCTGACGAGTTCGTTCCAATCGGGGTGGAGCATGGTGGCGAGAATGTCGGACACGATGTAAAAGTCCAGCCCGAGCAGGATGTAATTGCCCACCATCGGGCGCAGGTTCGATATTCCTTCCAACGAGGCTTCCGTCTGGCGGCGCATTTCGTGCCATTCCTGGACCAAAAAGCCCCACATTCCTTTGGCAAAACCCGTGAGCAGCACCACGGCGCTCAGGATTTCGATGCCGTTGGAAAGGCGTTGCAGGAGGGCAAATCGGTATGCTTCCATGTTGTCGGTTATTGGTTGTTATACCTCGTGCCGCCAAGTTTTCAGCATGGTTGGAAGGATGAGATCACGTTTACTAAACTTCAAAAGTTTAGTAAACGTTACCCTAGACGATGCTGAAAACTTGGCGGCGCGAGGTATAGTTGTTGGTTATCAGTTTTCGGCTCTACGAACTAAGAACTAACAACCAAGAACCAACAACCAACTCAGGCTTGATTATACAATTTTATCACTGTCTCCCGCATCGTGCTGCCGGTGTCGCTTAGCAAGAAGGCGATGGTGTCAGCAGCCGATTCAGGAGTGACCC
This sequence comes from Saprospiraceae bacterium, assembly GCA_026129545.1. Lineage (NCBI taxonomy): Bacteria > Pseudomonadati > Bacteroidota > Saprospiria > Saprospirales > Saprospiraceae > Saprospiraceae bacterium. Next base: position 413,098 of record JAHCHX010000003.1, on the reverse strand, counting down.
AATCGCTCATGTCGGCGTCGGGCATGGCGGCGCGGTTTTGAGGCGTGTCGAGGATGGAAGGGATGATGACGCTGGCGCGGATGTTTTTGAATTTCCCTTGGTCGTTGATGATTTCGGCGAGGCGAAACACGAGCGATTTGGAGAGCGCGTAGGCCACTTGATTTTTGGCTTCAGCGGGATTAATAGCCGGGCGTGCGCCGATGAAGATGAACTGTCCGCCGCCGCGCCGCTCGAAGTATTCCATGAGCGGTTTGGCGATATTGAAGGCAGTGGAAAAGTTGAGTTTGAACATCTTGTCCAACTCATAACCCGTTGTTTCCGAGAGTGTGCCGGGTTGCCAGCCGCCGACGATGCACACCGCCGCTTCCACCGCAGGGTCTTTGGCGATGATACCTTTCACATAGCCTTCCGACACGGTTTCGTCCGTCAGGTTGAGGAATTGAACATCAATGTTTTTGGCCATAGCACTCTCGCTGAACAGCGTGGAGTTTTCGCCGAGGCCGAGCACGGCGTACACTTTTTGACCGTCTTTGGCGAACCGCTCGACGACTGCCTGACCCATGTTGCCGGACGCGCCGGTGACTATGATGGATTTCATCTTTGTTGTGGATTTGTTGAATGGTGGATTTGGTGATTTGGCGTTGTTTGACGAAGTATTTTGTTTTTTGACAGGATGAACAGGATTTGCAGGATTTTTTCCTCAAAAACAAAAAAGTCACGAATCATGTAAATCCTGTTATCGTGTCAAAAAACCAACTCTTGTCAAGGTCAAAATTATGACGCAAAAGTCGGGGCGGCGCGGTGGGTGAAAGTTTACGCAGGTTACAATTCCGAAATTTTACCCGTGATACCCACACCTGAACTCCACCTTCCGACAAATCCACGCTTTCCAAACTTTCGCCGCGCCCAACATTCCGAGCAAAGGCGCCGTCAGGTAGAGCCAAAAGTGCATGAAATTGCCTGCCGCCACTGCCGAAGCCAGCGTCCGCGCGGGGTTCATGGACATTCCTGAAAACGGGTCTTCAAAGGTGATGTAAAGCGCGACGAGGCAGCCAGCGAAGAGACCCGTGTAAATTAAAGTTTCAAAAATTTTGGCTTGCGAAAAGCCAATTTCTAAAACATTGGCGCATCCCAAAAATTCGATATGTTAAAATTGCTCCATGGTTTTGTTGAATCCCCCCCCCCAATACCTTTGCCCCGCGATTTGCAGAAAGGCGCCTTTTTTTATTTGCTTCGCATCGAAACCGATTTTTTCATCAACAAAAACTACCCGCCATGTTTCAAAACACTCGCTTTCTCAAAGCGGGACGGACAAATCTGTCACAGCGCCATCGTCCCGAGATTTTCGCTGAATTCATCCGAAAGCCCTTTTTATTGCTCCTCTGCCTCTTTGCTTTTGCAAGCATAACATTTGCCCAGCAGGAATTTGAAGACGACGACAGCACGGATGTCTATATTGACCATCCGCTCGACCCCAGACTTGTAGCCATTCTCAACGACACTTGCCGCAGCCCCTTCGTTCACCACATATCTGTTGTGACTTACTCAGCAGGTTATGCGAAGGCATGGGTGGAAGTCAGGGGCGCGGAGCCGGGTCAGACCTTTCGGTACCGCAAAGCAGGCCAGAGCACGATTTTTTACTTTTCTCCGACAGCGGTGGAAGGCTCTGCGCTGATTGCCAACCTGAACACGCAAAGCGTGTATGAAGTGCTGGCAACCAACAATTGCGGCGAAGATGTGGTCATTGGCTCTACATCGACACCCAAACCGGCTCAAGGGAGATGATTGACGTGTCCACCAGACTGTACGATGCTATCGTTCGGTATCAAACCACGCCCGGGCAATCCACGCCGTTTTCGCAGTATTTGTCGAGCCGAACGGACATTCCGTTCTACGAGCGGCTGGAGTTTTTCCAGCAGTATTACCTCGACGGCGCGCCGCTGCCGACCGACAGCGAGACGGAGTTGCCCCTGTCGCTCCGCCCGCCCTTGCCAATTGATGAGTGCAAGTGCAAGATGATTTTCAACACCGTGCAGGCGGCCAGTCCAGGCACATTGAACGCAGACGGTACGATTTCTCCCAGAATTGAGAATTCAGGAGGCAAGGTAAAAGTGGGCAACAAGGCGTATTACTGGTGGGTGCGCCAGTCGAAAGGCGCGGCCAAGTGGCACTGCGTGTGGATGGAAGCCACCAAAGCCGGACCGACCGACCGCAGTTGGCGGATGACCATGCCGGATTCGCTGCATATCAGCCCCATGCGGGGGCAGTTGCGCTACAACCTCTTGTGCAACGACTACGCAGAGCTGCCTGCAGACTGTGGTTGCCGCAAGCCGGTCACTTTGTACTACGAGTACGACACCGAGTTGGAAGTGCACGCCGAGCGGCACACGGAAGGTTGGTTTCAGAAAAATGCTGTGGCGGCAGGCGAGGACATTGCAGTGGTGATGCTGCATTACGAAGGGTCGAACAACACAAAAGTGCTGCGGGCCAACAGGCTGGCCGTAAGCGCTGAATGCAATTTGACCATGAACACTGATTTTTGGGTCAATGCTGTGGACGTAGCCAGAGACATAGCGTTTTTCTTTGTCCCAGACACTACGGGGTTGCAATACACCAACCTGCTGAACAATCTGGCCAACAGCATCCAGACGCTCATCCAGACGCCCTTTTATTCCGACCAGGCATGCCCTGCTGGCGAGTTGAGGCAGGCTACCTTGGCCAAAGGCGATACACTAATTTACATTGAGCCAAATAAGCCTGTGAACCTCTATGCATTCAGTTTCACCAACCTGATGGCCGGGGGCAAGCGTTCTTTCTTCAGTTGGTCGCGTGTCAACAGCGACTTTCACCTCACGGGCTATGTGCCGGGCGGATTGCTCGGAGGCCAACAAGACCACTGCTGCACCAGAAAGATAGCCAACTGGGTGCTGGCGTCCGACACCGCACCCTTGAGCACCGATGACTTGAAAAAAGAGGTGGGCATCATCTTGGGCGCTTTCAGCCCTTGGCCTGTGCCGCCCGACCCGCTTTCGGGGATAGTGCCCATCACGAAAGAGTACGGCTGGATGGCTGTGTCGGTCAATCCGCTTTGCGATAGTCACGGCTTGACAGAGCCATCTGATGACCGCAATGTCATTGCTATTGGCGAAAAAGTACAAATCAGCCTGTTCGATTTGTCCGGCCGTTTGCTGCGGCAATGGAAGGACGTTCAGAAGCCGGGCGATGTTCGCCAGTTTATCATGGAACAAGGCGGGATTTCTCCAGCCACCGGCATTTACATCCTGCAAATGTCGGGCGAGTGCGGCAATGCCGTGCACAAAGTCATTCTCAAGTAAGGTTCGAAGAAGGAAGCGGCAGGCTTGGCTTGCCGTTTCCTTACTCTCCTTCATGCGTTTCATTTTTCAAAAAAAAATTTTCCATGAAAGTCTCAAAGCTTATCATACCCTTAACTGCTGCCGCAATACTGATTGGCATCGCAGCTTGCGAAAAGAAAAAATGCGCCGACGGCTATGTGTCCGTTGATGACAAATGCGAGTGCCCCGAAGGGCGCTTCGAAGCGCAACGTGTCTGCCGCGAGTTGGAGCCAAACGAATACTACGCTGCTATGACCGATTGTCCCTGTCAGGACACTTTCTTTTTCAAAATCTTGGAGTTTGGCAGCGACCATATCCGATATCGGCACAACATGGGGTCAGGTGTATCAATTTCAGAAGGAATATTGGACTACTACAAAACTCCGTCAGGAGATTCGATTGCTAATGGAACCGACTTTGTCAGTTACAGGTATTGCGACATCGGCCCCGGCATCAGAGGGTTGCCTCGTTTTTATGGCAAATTTCAGAGCGACGGCAGCATCAAGGTAAAAGTACTGTACATATCCGACATCGGCGAATTCCCGGTGGTTGACTCCTGCCAGTTTGTGATGCGGCGATAAGGGACGAAAAAATTGGAGCCTAACCCGTCGAAGCCGTCATTTCTCGCCAGAGAGGTGACGGCTTTTTCAGTTCTGCAGCCTTTGAGCCGCAACAAATTCCATGAACTTGTATTCAATGGCGGCTTTACCCGTGATACCCGCATTTAAATTCTGCCTTCCGACAAATCCACGCCTTCCAAACTTTCGCCGCGCCCAACATTCCGAGCAAAGGCGCCGTCAGGTAGAGCCAAAAGTGCATGAAATTGCCTGCCGCCACTGCCGAAGCCAGCGTCCGCGCGGGGTTCATGGACATTCCTGAAAACGGGTCTTCAAAAGTGATGTAGAGAAAAATCAGGCAGCCAGCGAAAACGCCCGTCCAACGCGCTGTTTTTTCAAAATTGCTCGAATACAAGACGGTCAGCACCAACCCGAACGAGATGAGCGCCTCGGCGATGAACGCGCCCGCCACGCCCGCGATGCCGGGGTGGGTTTGCACAAAATTCACCTCCGGCGCGCCGACAAAGGCGGGAAAAAGGCTTTTGAACAATAACATAGCCGCCGCGCCGCCGAGGCATTGGAAGAGGATGTACCAAGCCGCGTCGCGCCGCTCTATTTTTTTCAAAAACAAAAAAGTCAGCGTCACGGCGGGGTTCATGTGCGCTCCGCTGCGGCGGCCCCAGCCTGAATAAATCAGTCCGACAGCCGTCAAACCCATCGCCAGGCCCATGAGCGAACGCCGCAGGAGCGGCTCTTCGATGCCGTGACCCGGCCAACCCGGCAGCCACAGCACGCCGGCGAAAAACGTGGCTGAGAGCATGAACATCCCCAACGCCCAAGCCTCGATGAGGTAGTTAGGCCAGTTGTTTTTGAATGTGCGGAGCATGGTTTATTTTTGTGGAAAATTTGAAAGAAGATGACGATTACTTTGGATTTGCCAACAACTATGGAACACCGACTCCGGGAGGAGGCCGCGAGAAAAGGTGTGAGCATTGACCACCTGATACTGCAAGGGCTGGAACATCAAATCGGAGAATCCGCGCCCCCCGAATCTCTTTCAGAATTGGAGTTGCTCAAAAAAATCAATCTTGACTTGGGCATCGCCCCCAAAGTGTGGGAGCGGTACGATTATCTGAACGAACGGCTGCACGAAGAACTGCTCACCGAACCAGAGCATCAGGAATTGATAGCCCTCATTGATGTGGTCGAGACAGCCAACGTGGAACGACTGAAATACTTGATTCAGTTGGCGAAATTGCGCAACGTACCTGTCCAACAAATAATGTCCGAGCTAGGCATACGCCCTCGAGACCACAAGTATGAAGACGAGTAAGGCAGTCAAAAAATTTGTCCAACAACGCGCCAACGGCCATTGTGAATACTGCTTATCGCCCGCTGATTTTTCTCCCGGCCCATTTGCAGCCGAGCATATTATTCCCACCATGAAAGGAGGCAGCAATGATTTGGATAATCTCGCCTTTTCTTGCCAAGGCTGCAACGGACACAAATTCACCTCTATCGCTGCTCTCGACCCTTTAACCATGCAAACGGTGCGACTTTTCAACCCTCGTCACGACGTTTGGAACGAGCACTTTCAATGGAGCGAGGATTTCACCTACATTATCGGCATCACTCCGGTTGGTCGCGCTACGGTTGAACGCTTGCAACTCAATCGCCCTACTCTCCTTAACTTCCGCAAGGCCCTCATTGCAATCGGCATACACCCTCCTGATTTCTAATCGTCTTTGAAGCCTTTGTATCCTTAGGTTTTGTCATCCGCCGGAAGGCGGATGACAAAAAAAGGGGGTTACTTCACAATCGTTTTTCCCCAAAAATCGTCGCCCTGCGTCATCAGAGTGCTTTCGGGCGTTTTTTTGATTTCCTTTTCCCAGTTGGTCAGGGCGTTGGCGTAAAAAGTTTTGAAAAACAACACGTTGCGCCCGTTCACGATTTTGTAGCACTCGGGGTTGATTTCCACTTTTTCGCCGCGCAAGGCCATCGCGTGGCCGCACCAGCCGCCCCAAACGGGCTCGTATTTCGTTGGGTTTTTCTTGAACTCGGTCAAGTTGTCGGCATTGGCAAACCAGTAAATCACGCCGTCGTAGTCGTAGGCCTGGCTCGCGCTGCCCTTCTTCGGGCCGCCGGTTTTGAAGTACGACACGGGGTCGTAGCCGTCAATGGCGACGCGGTTTTTGTCGAGGCGGAAATGCTTGGTGCGTTGATTTGGTAGTTGTTCGTTGATAGTTGTTTGTTGTCGGTTTGTTTGAGGTTTGCTGGCAGAGTTCAGGGCAGCAACGATGGCTACGCCGAGGATGACGATGAGTGAGAATTTCATGGTTCTGAATGTTTGAAAATGAGTGAGTGTTTTTTTTGTCATTCTATCGGAATCCGTCCACTCTACGTTGAGAAAAACCGAGCGCGACCCACCCGTAGAGCGCACAGATGCTTACAGCATGACAAAAGAGGTGTTTAAAAAATCATGCTCTTGATTTCAGCGAAAGGGAGCACCGAGCGGCGGCGGCCTTTTTTGTGGCGCTCTTTGAGGTCGAGCAGGGTTTTCAAAATCGCGCCAACCGACCACGCCTGATGCACCGTGCCTTTGCCCGCGCGCGGCATTTTGCCGTCGAAAATTTCGGAGATGCCGAGGATGCAGTCGTTTTGGTAAAAATGTTTTTTCAAAGGTTCGAGCAGCGCGAGCACCTCTTTTTGTGCTTTTTCCGACCAATCGTTTACTTTCAAAAAAGCCGTGACATACTCGCCAAGCAGGAACGGCCACACCGTGCCTTGATGGTACGCCGTGTCGCGGCGCCACGAGTCGCCGCCGTATTCGGGTTTAAAATCAGGGTGTTCGGGCGAGAGCGTGCGCAGGCCGTAGTCGGTCAAAAGATGTTGGCGCACGACTTCCACCACGCGCTTTTCCGCGTCTTTTTCCAGCAGGGAAAATGGCAGGCTGACGACGTAGATTTGGTTGGGTCTGATGGAACCGTCTGCCGTGTACCGTGAACCGTCCACCGTCACCACGTCATTCAGGCTTCCATTCGACCGCACGAAGTATTTTTTAAAATTCGCCAGCAATTGGTCGCCGATGACCTGATACTTTTCGTAAGGCTTGCCGAGCGTGCCGGCGAAATACTGGTAAATGCGCAATGCATTGAACCACAGTGCCTGAATCTCCACCGGGCAGCCGTGTCGAGGCGTCACCACATAGTCGCCAACGCGGGCGTCCATCCAAGTCAATTGCGTCAAACCTTCGCCGCCAGAAAGGAATCCTTCGGGCGTGACGCGGATGTTGTAGCGCGTTCCGGCGAGGTGATGTTCCAAAATTTCGGTCAGCGTGTCGAAGTGTTCGGCCACGAAGCTCAAGTCCTGAAACTTCTGGTGGTACTCGTAGAGGGCAATGAAAAGCCACAGCGTCGCGTCAATCGTGTTGTATTCCACCGTGTCGTTGGGGTTGTCGGGGAAACGGTTGGGCAGCATCCCCCGGTCGGTCGAGCGGAGGAAAGTTTCGAGGATGGATTTTGAAATCTCCTGCTTGCCGGTGGCGATGGTGAGGCCGCGCATGGCGAACATCGTGTCGCGCCCCCAGTCGGTGAACCAGTGGTAGCCGGCCAGCAACGAATAGCCCTCTGTGCTATTTCTTTTTACGATGAACTGTTCCCCTGCCAGCATCAAATCCCGCAGAAACGGGTCGTCCGAATCTTTGGGCGCGATATTTCCCAGCCGTTCCAATTCTTTGACTTTCAAAAGTTCGGGGTCGGCTTTCGCCATTTTTTCGTTGTCGGAGAAAATCAAGTGCGCCTTCGCGCCGGGCTTCAGCACCACGTCAACATTGAAAACCGAAAAAGCGTCTTCGCGGAAATCGAGGCCGCGCTCTTGCTCGCGGACGTACTTGAAGTTTTTGAACCAATGGCGGCTCTCCACAAATTCGCCCGAACTGAAATTGAAATAAAGCGGCGGCGCTCCATAATGCGCGTAGAGCACATAGCAGCCGTTTTGAGGTTTCGCCCAATAATTGTCGAACGAGTTTTCTTTCGTCAATGAGTGGTAATCGCGGTGGACGAACAGCGGCGTAAGGCGCAGTTTGAACGTGGACTCGCCCGTGTTTTCGTACTCCACCACGGTGGTGTTCGAGCCGTGCGCCATAAAAACCGTTTTCAGCAGATGGTGGCCGTGCGCCTCGAATTTCATGCGCGGCAGGGGTTTTCTTTCAAAAAACTTGAAGTATTGAAAACCCTGCGGATGCACCGCGCCGGGGTATTGATTCGAGGAAAGGCCGAACGCGCAATCGCGGTTGAACACGATGCACTCCTCCACCTTCGACACCATGACGGTGCGGGCGGTGGGCGGATTGAGCGAAGCCACCAGCAGGCCGTGATAGCGCCGCGTGTTCGCCCCGACGATGGTGGACGAGGCGTAGCCGCCGATGCCGTTGGCGACGAGCCATTCTTTCGAGGCGAGTTCGTTGAAGTCGGGGTGGGTGTTTTTGATTGAGAGCATGGTTTTATTTGTCTTTTTTGCAAACTGGCTTTTGTGTATTTTTGCCGTAGAAAAATATCAAAATGGTCACTTATCGAGCCTTCGACGAAATCATTGACTTCATCGCTTCCGGCCCTTCGCCGCAGGAAATTCTCGCGTTCAAACCTTCTGCTTCCATGCAAAACCGCGTGGACGAACTGCTCGAAAAAAAGCGCGAATCAGGTCTTTCGGAATCGGAAGCGCGCGAGGTGGAGCAGTTTCTCATGGTCGAGCATATTATGCGACTTGCAAAAGCGCGGGCGTGCCAACGTTGTGGAAAATTTGCGTAGAAACCATACCTTTGAAAAAAATTGAACTACGATGCTAAGCGTCAGAGCCATTTATGACGGTCAAAAACTGAAACTCTCCAAAAAGTTGAACATCAGCAAGCCACAGCAAGTGATTGTGATTTTCCTCGACTATCCTGACAACGACGACGAGGAAACGCCGTTCGAGGCCAAAGACCTCCATGCCCTTTATGCGGAAAACCCAGCCTTCGACTTTTTGGCTTCAGAAGAAGAGGACATTTATGCCGATTCTGACCTCAAAGTGAAATACTAAATTCTTCGTCCCGCGCTTATGGACAGAGGCACTATCGTTCTCACGAAATTTCCTTTTACTGATTTGAGCGCCTCGAAGCGGCGGCCAGCCGTCGTTGTTTCCAAAGTTGACCCTGCTGACCCCGATGTTATCGTGGCTTTCATTTCTTCTGCCACTCCGCCCTATCCTTCCGTTGCGGATTTCATCTTGCCTGACACTCACCCTGATTTTGGGCTGACGGGTTTGAAAAAATCCTCTGTGTTCAAAATGGATAAACTGGCGACGCTCGACAAATCCATTTTTTCTGGCGAACTGGGCAACGTGACTCCCGCGGTTTTTGAGCAGTTGAAAGACAAACTCCGGGCGGCCTTGGATTTGTGAAATCACCCATAAGTCGTCTCTGGTATCATATCCTCCAGCCGGGCCCTCTTTCCTCCCTTCTTGTATTTCAAAGTCGAAGGCGCCACGCCCAAGTCCTCATCCACCGGGATTTCAGGGAAATAAACCTCCAAACCCATGCGAATCATGGCGAGGTGATGCACCGCATGGTCGAAGGCGTATTGCAACTCGCGCCCCATGCTCGACATATATACCGGGCGCTGGACGTGGGCGACGATTTCATCGGAAAACTCACTCTCCACGTTGAGCCACTGATGCTCGTCCTGTCGTTTCACCGTGTCGGAGATGTAGTCGAGCACCGTCAGCGCGACACGCGGTTTTTCGCTCAGTGCTGGGTTGCGCTTGCGGCTGCTGTAATCCACGTGCGCCGACAACGTGCCGTCGAACAGGCAGGTGTAAAACTCCAGGATGTGCCGGAAATGCTGCCCAATCGTGCTGCCGTGAAAGAGCGGCAGCGGGCGCGTGAACGTGGCTTCGTCGAGGCGTTCGAGCAGGCTGGCCATTTGCGCGGCGATGAGGATGGTACCTTGTTTGGCATTCATGTCTTCTTCGTCGTTTTGATTGACAGTTAATAAGTTATTCGTCATGCGGAGCGATTTTTTGAATTTGATGAGGCAAAAGTCGGGCGGGCGGGCGGGGTGAAAATTTACCTGTGTTACATTTCAAAAAATTGTTGAGGAGTTATACCTTTGTAATAACAAAATGTCGCAAACATGATTCAACCCATTCGCCGCATCGGCAACTCGCAAGGCATCCTCATTCCGCGCAATATCCTGCAAGCCTGTGGCATCGAGGAAGAGGTAGAGATGGCTTTGGTCGGTCAAACGATTGTGCTGCGTCCCGTGAAAAAACAGCCGCGCGAGGGATGGGAAGAGCAGTTTCAAAAAGCCAAAGCCGAAGGCGATATGCCCGACTCCGACCTTTTTGAAGGAGTGACGAACGACTTTGACTCAACCGATTGGAAATGGTAGTCAAGCGTTTTGAGATATGGCTTGTGTCGCTCGACCCTGTGCAAGGAAGCGAAATCTCCAAGACCCGACCTTGTGTCATAGTATCGCCCGACGTGCTGAACCGCCATTTGGCGACTGTGCTGGCAGCGCCATTGACAAGCACGATAAAAAATTACCCTTCCCGATTGAATTTCACTTTCGCAGACAAAAACGGCCAAATCGCGCTCGACCAAATCAGGGCAGTTGACAAAACACGCTTGGTCAAAAACTTGGGCATGTTGGACGGTACTACCGCTTTCCAATTGTGCGCGTTGCTGACGGAGATGTTTGAGTATTAATCGCCTTGCTTTTGTTGGGGTTTCGACAGGATTAACATGATTTACAGGATTTTACACACTCATTTTCATCCTGTAAATCATGTTAATCCTGTCGAAAAAAACACTTACCCTAGTTCCCCAATCAACGCCGCTACCACACCTGTCCAGCCTGTTTGATGGCTTGCTCCCACGCCACGCGCCGTGTCGCCGTGGAAATATTCGTAGAACAAAATGAGGTCTTGAAAATGCGGGTTTTCGGCATAAACCCGGTCGTGCCCGTTCACAGGCCGATGGCCGTTTTCGTCTTTTTCAAAAACTGAAATCAAACGCCGCGAGAGCGCGTCGGCCACTTCTGAAAGGCACATCAGTTGGCCGCTGTTGGTCGGAAATTCGACCGTGTATTCCGTGCCGTAAAACTTGCCGTACTCACGCAACGCCTTTATGAGCAGGTAATTCATCGGCATCCAGACGGGGCCGCGCCAGTTGGAGTTGCCGCCGAAAAGGCCGGTGCTGCTTTCGGCAGGCTCGTAACGCAGGCCAAAATCCTGACCCGCGATATTGACCGAATAGCCGTGTTCATTCACTTTTGAAATGGAGCGAATGCCGCCGGGCGAGAGAAACTCATTTTCGTCGAGCATGGCGTGGAGCAAACGGCTCAGGCGCTCTTGCGGGATGAGCGAGAGCAAAATGTCGCCGTTCAAGGGGTCTTCGTCGAGCACGAGGTAGTCGCCGTTGTCGGTGCGGTATTTTTGAAACCAGCGCAGGCGGCGGGTGAAGTCGGGCAGTTTTTCCAACTTGTCTTTTGACAAAACGTAGGCGGCGAAAAGAGTGGAAAGCCCGACCAGCGACCGCACTTTCAGGGGAATGTACTCGCCATTGGGCAGGCCGAGAATGTCGTAGAAAAAGCCTTCCATTTCGTCCCAAGCCCCCGTCCAGTCGTGGCCGATACGGTTGAGGCTTTCGGCGATATAGACGAAATGCTCGAAAAACTTGGTCGCCACGTCCTCGAAAGTCGGGTCGTGTTGGGCGATTTCGAGCGCCATTTCGAGCATATTGAGGCAGTACATCCCCATCCACGCCGTGCCGTCGGCTTGTTCGAGGTAGCCGCCGCCGGGGATTTGGTTGGAGCGGTCGAACACGCCGATGTTGTCCAAGCCGAGAAAGCCGCCCTCGAACACGTTGTTGCCCTTGTGGTCTTTGCGGTTGACCCACCAAGTGAAGTTGATGAGCAGTTTTTGGAAAACTTTTTTCAAAAAATCCACGTCGCCTGCCTCACCCCGGTCCTCTCCAAAGGAGAGGGAGGTATGCATTGCTTTTTCCATTTTGAAAACCTGCAAACACGACCACGCATGCACTGGCGGGTTCACGTCGCCGAAAGCCCACTCGTAGGCGGGCAACTGGCCGTTGGGGTGCATGTACCACTCGCGCAGGAACAAAATCAATTGGTTCTTGGCAAATTCCGCGTCCACCATCGCGAGCGGGACGCAGTGGAAAGCCAGGTCCCAGGCGGCGTACCAGGGGTATTCCCACTTGTCGGGCATGGAGATGATGTCCTCGTTGTTGAGCGTGCGCCAGTGAGCGTTGCGCCCCGTTTTTCGGCTTTCGGGCGGCGGCAGTTGGCCGGGGTCGCCGTCGAGCCAGCGCGGCATATCAATGTTGAAATACTGCTTCGACCAGAGCATTCCCGCGAAGGCTTGGCGCTGGATGTTTTGTTGTTCGTTGCTGGTTGTTTGTTGTTGGTTCGTAGAGTTGACAGTGATTTTTTCGTAAAATTCATCCGCTTCCGTTTTCCGCTCCGCAAAAATTTTATCAAAACCTTTCCCGAACGGCGTTTTCAAGGCCGATTTCGAGAGGCGGAATTGGAATTCCGTCATACCGCCGCCGTCCACTGTTATTTGATAAAGCGGGGCAAATTTTGTCCCCTCGGTTTTGCCTTCCAGAAAACCGAAATTGTTGGTCGTCAAAGCCGTGTGGAAGGCGTCTTTCACGAAAGGCGAGTCGTTGGGTTGGTTCCAAAGCCGCTCGCGGTTGGTTTCGTTTTCGGTAAAAAGAAGTCGGGTGGGTGTTTGGAAGTAAAAATGGTAGTCGCCGAGTTTTTCGTGGGAAAGGGCGACGTGGCTGTACTCGTCCGACGGCTCAAAGTCGTCGGACGAATGGCGAATATTTGGCTTCTCTTTCATCAGGCCGAACGACCACAAATTGCGAAACCACAGCGTGGGCAGCAGCCAAAGGCCGGCACTTTCCGCGCCGCGATTGTGCGCGGTGATTTTGATGAGCAGGTCGTCTTCGTCGCCTTTGGCGTATTCGGTGAACACGTCCCAGTATTTGTCTTCATCAAAAATACCTGTGTCGAGGAGTTCGTATTCAGGCTGCTCGCGGCCTCGGCGGGCGTTTTCTTGCACGAGAGCGGCGTAGGGAAATTCGCCCTGCGGATACTTGTACAGGTGTTTCATGTAGGACGCGAAACGGCAAAGGGGCAAGTCTCTCGGATACGGCGGATACTTGTACAGGTGTTTCATGTAGGAGTGCGTGGGCGTGTTGTCGAGGTAGAAGTAGAGTTCCTTCACGTCCTCGCCGTGATTGCCTTCGCTGCCGGTGAGGCCGAAGAGGCGCTCTTTGAGGATGGGGTCTTTGCCGTTCCAGAGGGCGACTGCGAAGCAGAGGCGTTGCCACTCGTCGCTGATGCCCGCGATGCCGTCTTCGCCCCAGCGATAGACGCGGGAGCGGGCGTGGTCGTGCGGGAAAAAATCCCAAGCCGTGCCGCCGTGGGAATAGTCCTCGCGCACAGTGCCCCATTGGCGCTCGGAGAGGTAAGGCCCCCATTGGAGCCAGTTTTTTTTGCCAGAATAGTGCTCGGAAAGGCGAGCGGATTCGAGGTTTTTGGTTTTTGGTTTGGCGACGGTGTTTTTCATTGCCTCTTTTTTTAAAGAAATGTGAGGCAAAGGTGCGGGCACGTGGGTGGGTGGAAGTTTACGCGGGTAACATTTGGAAAGAAAAAAGCGCACTTGCCAAGTGGCGAAGTGCGCTTTATGCAAACTCAAGTAATCTTCGGCGATTTTCATGTTTCCTCTTCTACAAGAAGACACATGGATGGCTAGCCAAGACTACTCAAAATGAAAAAAAGTGCGGAGAGGGAGGGATTCGAACCCCCGGTACCCTCGCAGGTACGTCTGATTTCGAATCAGGTGCATTAAACCACTCTGCCACCTCTCCGAGTTTTGTTGTTGCCCGTCCGAACGGATATTCATCCGGGCGGGCAACAACGATTTCATCGCGGAGAGACGGGGATTCGAACCCCGGATACGCTTGTGACGTATACGCACTTTCCAGGCGCGCTCCTTAAACCACTCGGACATCTCTCCTTTTGTGTCAAAAATCGGCTTGTGCCGAAAAAGCGGGTGCAAAGGTAAAATGACATTTAGCAAAAAGCAAGCCGGGAGTAAAGCAGAAATTTTCAAGGGGTTTGGTTGTACCTTTGCCGACCCATGAATGTTCGCTTTTTCGACAATCGGCGGGTGCGGCAGGGGCTGACGTTGTTATTGCTGGCGGGTTCGCTGACCTGTATTTTTCCTCCCCGACTTCCCGCCGTTCAATGGTGGGGCGAAAACGCCGTGCTGGTGGCTATGGGCTTTTTGTTGCTGGGGCTTTTTTTTCTGGTAATCAACAAGTCGCGCTTGATGTTTGTGTGTCTCGGTTGCAGCGCGGCCATTAGTTTTTTCAAACACGAAATCAGTGACCCCTCCCATTTTTCCCCTTCTTCCATTCCGCTGGAAATGCCGGCGCGTGACCAAATGCACCCGGACACGCCTCCTTCAAAAAATAAATATCCTGCTGATGAGTCTTCGGAAACGCACCGATAGCTTTCGCTTTGCTTTGATGGGCTTGGCCGACTTGTGGCGCAGCCAGCCAAACGCGCGGATTCACGTATTTGCTGCGGTGGTTGTCACGCTTGCAGGCTTTTTTTTCAAAATATCGGCGCTCGAATGGGTCGCGGTGGTGCTTTGCATTGCGGTGGTCGTGGCTGCTGAGGCCATGAACACGGCCTTGGAATACTTGACGGATTTGGTATCGCCCGATTTTCACCCTTTGGCAGGCAAAGCGAAAGACGCATCCGCCGCAGCGGTGTTGGTGTTGGCGGTAGGGGCTGCCATTGTGGGGGGGCTGATATTTTTCCCGAAAATTTGGCCTTATTTGACGCAATAATTGAGAAAAACAGTGGAATAATGCGCAGCGAATAGCGTTTAGCGCGTATCTCCGATGTATCCTCTTCAAACCGGTTTCTCAACCGATTTTTTCATCAAACTCTTTTTATCCCATGCGTTTATCATCCTTACTACCGATGCTATTGCTGTTTGTGACGGGGTGGCTGCCCGCGCAGAATCAGTGCAGCATTCAGGACCTTACCGCTACGGTCTCGCCGCTCACCCCCAATGCCTGCCAGTATTTTGTGAAACTTGACTTCAAGCACGTTGGCACGACCAATCAGTTTGTCGTGACGGGCGATGGCAACAATTACGGCATCTTCACCTACAACCAAGTGCCGCTGACGCTTGGTCCTTTTACAGCTGACCCTGCTCCTTCGAGCAAGCAATTTGTGGTAACTGACGCGATTTTTCAGGATTGTCGGGACTCGACGACGGCCCAAGTGCCGGGGTGTTTCTCGACCACGACGTGCGAAATTTACAATGTGAAAGTGGAGGTGGGCGATTGTGTGCCCGGCTCGCTGACGTACAAGCTGAAGTTGGATTTTCAAGTGTCGAACCCCAACGCCGATTCCTTTCAGGTGTGGGCGGGCAATGGCGCGTATTTAGGCGCTTTTGCGTTGGCCCAACTGCCACTCGGCATCCCCAATTTCCCGTGGGATGGCGATTTGACTGACGAACTGACGGTGTGCATCAAAGACAAGCCTAACTGCTGCGCGAAGATTCAGTTTGCTGCTCCTTCGTGCTTGGGCTTGCCTTGCAATATTTTGGATTTAAGCGTTCAAACAGGCGACTGCACGTCTGACAGTACTTATCAGGTGAAATTGAATTTTTCGCCCGCCACTACCACCCCCATTCCGCCGCTCACGCAGTTTGGTGTTTGGGCGAACGACTCATTGCTCGGCTATTTCAATTTGAGCGATTTGCCGCTCTCCATTGACAGTTTCCCTTGGGATGGGGGAGCCAAGGATGTGGTGAAGGTCTGCATTGTTGACTTGCTGAACACGAGTGGGCCGCCGCAGATTGTTTGCTGCAAAACGCTCGAGTTCGCAGTGCCCGATTGCTTGCCTATCTACCCATGCGGCATCAAAGGCTTGAGCGTGGAGACGGACTCTTGCACTTCCGACAGCACTTTTGGAGTCTGGGTGAATTTCACAGTGAACGACCCTGCTGCCGTTGATTCTTTCCAGCTGTGGGGCAACGGCCTCCCGCTCGGCACTTTTGGCATGGACCAGTTGCCGCTGTATATTGCTGATTTCCCGTGGAACAACGGCATTTTTAGCCATCTGAAGGTTTGCACGGGCAATGCGCCTACTTGCTGTCAGGAATTTCAGTTCCGCTCGCCCGATTGCGTGCCTTTTGGCCCTTGCGAGGTGACGGATATTTTTGTGCAAACGGGTGCCTGCACTTCGGACAGCACTTACAAGGTGCGGCTCAATTTTCAGGCTACCAATCCCGGTGACGGCACGTTCGAGGTGTGGGCCAACGGGGTCTCGTTGGGGACGTTTTCGATTGACTCCGTGCCGCTCGTGTTTGATAGTTTCCCCTGGAGTGGCAATGATGTGGATGTGGTGAGCATTTGTGTGAACGACAGTGTCAGCCTTGATTCTTGCTGTTTGGCCAAGGAATTTGAAGTGCCGGACTGTCTCACGGGCGATACTTGTTCCATTTTGAATGTTTCGGTCACGGCTGGGCCGTGCAACATCGGCAACCAGACATATTCCGTGACGCTGGACTTTGAGGCAAACAACCCCGGCAGCGACTTTTTTGAGGTTTGGACAGCCAATGGCATTTATCTTGGTATGTTCCCGCTGAGTCAGTTGCCCATCACCATCCCGGCGTTTCCATGCAACAACACGTTGCTCGGCAAATTGAAAATTTGCATCAAAGACAGCCCAGGTTGCTGCACTTTGGTTGAGTTCCAAGCGCCCGATTGCTGTGCTGGCACAGGCCCTTGCGAAATATCAAACCTGACAGTGGAAACGGGCGACTGCACCACCAACAGCACTTATGAGGTGTGGCTCAATTTCTCCGTCGCCAACCCGATTGGCAACCAGTTTGGAGTGTGGGCCAACGGACAATTCCTTGGCAATTACAGCCTCGATTCGCTGCCGCTTTACATTCCCGATTTCCCTTGGGACGGCGGCCCGAACGACGTGGTGAAAGTGTGTTTTATCAGCAACACCATCGTAGGCTGCTGCAAGACGCTCGAATTTAAGGTGCCCGACTGCCTCAACCCCGGCGGCCCGTGCGAAATCTACAATCTGACAGTAGAGACGGGCGACTGCACCAGCGACAGCACCTATCAGGTCTGGCTCAATTTCCAAGTGCAGAACCCGACGAGCAACACTTTCTCCCTTTGGATAAATGGCGTGCTGTACGATTCTTACAGCCTCGACTCGTTGCCGCTTTACATCGCGGATTTCCCATGGGGCGGTGGTCAGCAAGATGAAATCAAAGTGTGTCTCGTCAACGCGAACATCCCCGGGACGGCCTGCTGCCGCACCAAAGGATTCAAGGTGCCCGACTGCCTCAACCCCGGCGGCCCGTGCGAAATCTACGATCTGACAGTAGAGACAGGCGACTGCACCAGCGACAGCACCTATCAGGTCTGGCTCAATTTCCAAGTGCAGAACCCGCCGGGCAATCAATTCGGGGTGTGGGCCAACGGCGAGTTCCTCGGCCTCTTTGCGCTTGATTCGTTGCCGCTTTACATTCCCAACTTCCCGTGGGATGGCGGTCAGCACGATGTGGTAAAAGTTTGTTTTCCGGCCTCCAACATTGGCACGCTCTGCTGCCGCACGAAAGAGTTCAGCGTGCCCGATTGCCTCGGGCAGGCACCGTGCGATATTTGGGATTTGCAAGTCGTCAAGACACCTTGCCTTTGCAATGAGTTTTTCGCGGTCATCACCTTCAAACACAAGAATGGCGGCAGTGAAGGATTCGATATTGTGGGCAATGGCAGCAACTACGGCAACTACCCCTACAACCACCCGCAGCCTATCATCATCGGCCCATTCCCTGGCGACGATGCGACGAACTACAAGTTCGGGGTGGTGGACCACCTGAATCCAGACTGTGCCGACGACGTTCAGGTAGGCACGGTTGACTGCATCGTGGCGGTCGTCAATCCGGGTAGCAATGCTCGCCTGACCTTGTCGCCCAATCCGGTCTCCTCGTGGCTGAACGTGTTGGTGCAGGTACAAAACGGCATACCTATCGGCGAAGCCACCGTCGAGCTCTATCACGCCGACGGCCGCCGGGTGCGTACCCTCACCGTGGCGAGTGGCAACAATTTCCTGCTCGATGTATCGGATTTGCCCGCTGGCGTGTATCGGTTGTCGCTGTTGAGCGCCATCGGCAGGGTAGAAGGGTCGTTTGTGAAGCAGTAGTTGGGGTGGATTTAGTAAAATCACAGCCCCCCGCAGCGTGCGCACAACTCGCTGCGGGGGCTTTTTTTTAAGCATCACATACATGACAGTGAAATGCGTCCCTTCCATCCTCCACCCAAGTTTTTCCGATTTTTTAAAATGCCAATTTTAGTCACTCCGCTCGCTTTTGTTCAACAAATAACGGGCAAACCCTAAACACATGGGGAAAGGAGGTGTTATGAGCGGCATTGCATTACAAACCGAATTTTTACACAAACCAATCTCCTCTCACAAGCATGAAACATTTAATCAACACCCTTCTCGCGCTGCTGCTTTCGGTAGTCGCGGCGCAGGCGCAGTTCGCCAACCTGCAAGTCATTCACAACTCCCCCGACCCAGAGGTGGATGTGTATGTGAATGGTACACTGACGCTCAACGACTTTGCTTTTCGAACAGCAACGCCGTTTATCCCGCTGCCGACAGGGGTCCCGCTCATGGTCTCGGTGGCTCCGGGCAACAGTAGCTCGGTGGGCGATGCTTTTTTCAGCACCACGCTGACGCTCGAAGATGGCAAGACGTACGCCGTCACGGCTTCGGGCATCGCGGGCAACGTCGTCACTCCGTTCACGCTTTTGGTGGACGACAACGCTCGCCAAAACGCGGTCAACCCTGCCAAAGTGGCTGTCAATGTGTTGCATGGAGCACCCGATGCCCCTGCGGTGGATGTCGTGGTGCGTACCGGAAGCAAGATTGTGTCGAACATCGCCTACGGGGAGTTCACGCCTTATCTGGAATTCGACCCCGGTGTGTATTATCTGGATGTGAAGCCCGCTGGAGGCAGTGCCATTGTCGGCACATTCAGGGCTGATTTGACGGGCTTGGCTGGCAATGCCGCCCGTGTGTTTGCCAGCGGCTTGCTCGGTGGCTCTCCTGGGTTTGGATTGTGGGCAGCTCTTCCCAACGGTGTCACTGTGGAATTGCCCTCGTCGCCTGTGGCTCGTGTGCAGGTCATTCACAACTCGCCCGACCAAGGGGTGGATGTGTATGTCAATGGTGTTTTGGCGCTTGATGATTTTGCTTATCGCACCGCTTCGCCTTTTGTGTTTTTGCCTGCGGGTCTTACGAACATCGGCGTGGCTTTGGAAAACAGCCTTGAAGTGGGCGACACGTTGAAAAACTTTCAAGCGGCTTTGGAAAATGGCGCGACCTACGTCGTGGTGGCCAACGGAATTGTGGGCGACCCGAACGCGCCGCTTGAATTGGCCATCAAAGCGGATGGGCGCGAAATTTCCGACGATGCCGACCTGACGGATATCGTGTTTTTCCATGGCAGCTCGGATGCGCCCAATGTGGATATTGATGTGATTTTTGAAAAAAATGACTACGCGACGGGTGTGGCCTACGGAAGCTTTGCCAGCGAGTACCTGAGTGTGTTGCCGGGCAAAAACGACCTCACTGTGCGTGTGGCCGGAACCTCCAACGCGGTGGAGACCTTCCGCACCGACCTCACTGACCTTAAAGGCAAGGGCGTGACCATTTTTGCCAGTGGCTTTGTCAGCAGCCCGCCAGAGTTTGGTCTCTTTGCCGCACACCCCGACGGCACGGTGGAACAGCTGACGGTGACGCCTTTTGCCCGTTGGCAGGTGGTACACAACTCGCCTGACCCGACGGTGGACGTGTATGCCGGGCGCTTGCGCTTGCTCGACAATTTTGCCTTTCGCACGGCCACACCTTTCATCAGTGTGCCTGCCGACCGCGAGTTTGTGGTAGGCGTGGCTGGCGAAGACAGCGACTCCTCTGCTGATGCGCTGGCCACGTTCCAGGTGAGTCTGGAAGCGGGCAAGACGTACGCCGTGTTTGCCGCTGGCATTGTGGGCAATCCTTCCACGCCGTTCACTTTGATGGTGGATGCGAATGCTAAAGAAACTGGTTCGCCCACGGGTTTCGACGTGGCCGTGCATCATGGCTCGCCCGGTGCGCCCGCGGTGGACGTTGACGCGGCGTTTGTGGTCAACAACTTGGTGGAAAATCTGGCCTATGGCGAGTTTACCACTTACCTCAACGTTCCGGCTGCCAAGTACGACCTCGCCGTGCGCCCGGCTGGCGCTCCAACCGCTGTGGCAAGTTTCCGTGCCGATTTGAGCAGTTTGGATGGCCAAGTTGCGTATTTGTTTGCCAGCGGCTTGCTGGGCGGCACCCCGGCGTTCGGATTGTTTGCCGTGCTGCCTGATGGCACTATCATCGAATTGCCTGCCACGCCGACCGCACGGGTGCAAATCGTGCACAACTCGCCTGAACCGACGGTGGATGTGTACGCGGGTGTCACCAAATTGCTCAGCGATTTTGAATTCAGGACGGCCACGCCGTTCATTGATATTCCTGCGGACATTGACATCAACGTAGGGGTGGCGCCTGCGGGCAGCACCTCGTCGGCTGATGCTATTTTTAATGCCAATGTGAATTTTGAAACAGGCAAAACGTACTCGGTTTTTGCTTCCGGCATTGTGGGCAATGCCACCACGCCGTTCACGCTGCTGGCCGACGAGGCCCGCGAGGCGGCAGTAGATGCCGACAAGTTTGAGTTCGCAACGCTGCATGGCGCACCGGATGCCCCGGCAGTGGACATCGCGCTTTACAATGGCCCGACGCTCATCAGCGACATTGAGTATGGAGAATTTGAACCTTATCTTGGTGTTGACCCGGACTTGTATTTCCTTCAGGTGAAACCTGCGGGTTCGAGCGATGTGGTGGGTACTTTCCGCGCCGATTTGAGCGGTCGGGAAGGTCAGGCAGCCCGTGTGTTTGCCAGTGGCTTGCTGAATGGTACCCCCTCGTTTGGCTTGTTTGCGGCCTTCCCCGACGGCACGGTGGTGGAATTCCCCGCTGCCACCATTTCGGCGACCGTCCAGATAATCCACAATAGCGTTTCTGGCACGGTGGACGTGTATGTCAACGACGAGCTTTTGCTCGACGATTTTGAATTCCGCTCTGCCACGCCATTTGTCGAGGTACCCGGCGACACGCCGCTCGAGATAAAAGTGGCTCCAGCCAACAGCACTTCCGCCGACGATGCTTTTGCCACGTTCAACGTGACCTTCGAGGTGGGTAAAACCTACGTCGTGACGGCTGGTGGCATCG
Organism: Saprospiraceae bacterium; assembly: GCA_026129545.1. Lineage (NCBI taxonomy): Bacteria > Pseudomonadati > Bacteroidota > Saprospiria > Saprospirales > Saprospiraceae > Saprospiraceae bacterium. Next base: position 391,756 of record JAHCHX010000003.1, on the reverse strand, counting down.
TGGGTGACTTGACCACGCCTTTCACCTTGTTTGTGAACGAAAACGGCAGGGCGGGCGCTCAATCGCCCAACGGCGTGGACGTGGCGGTGTTTCATGGTGTCACCAACGCGCCTGCGGTGGACGTGGATGCGGTGTTTGATGCCGACAACGTGGTGCAGGATTTGGCCTACGGCGAATACTCGGACTATCTCCCGCTTGCTGCCAACAAATACGACTTCGCTATTCGCGCAGCAGGGACTTCCGGCGTGTTGTTCTCCTATCGCGCTGATTTGACTGCTTTGGAAGGTGCCTCCGCTACGGTCTTTGCCAGCGGTTTGTTGGGCGGTGTGCCAGATTTTGGCCTCTTCGCTGCTTTGAACGATGGTCAGGTGGTGGAACTGCAAACAACCCCTACGGCACGGGTGCAGGTGATTCACAACTCTCCCAACCCTACGGTGGACGTGTATGCGGGCAATACTTTGCTGCTCGATGACTTTGCTTTCCGCACGGCTACTCCCTATGTCACGATTCCGGCTGACAGAACTTTCACCGTCGGTGTGGCGGGTAGTGGCAGCACTTCCTCTGCCGACGTGCTGTTGGCTTTCCCGGTCAATTTTGAAACGGGCAAGGCCTACGCTGTTTTTGCCAATGGTATTGTGAGCGACCCGGATACGCCGTTCGATTTGTTGGCGGATGAGTCGCGTGAGGCGGCTATTGACCCGACGAAGGTTGAATTTGCCACTTTGCATGGCTCGCCTGGCGCTCCGGCAGTGGATGTGGCTATCGCGGGTGGTGCCAATATCATCACAAATTTGGCTTTTGGCGAATTCTCGCCCTATCTCGCCGTCAATCCCGGCAACTACATCCTGCAAGTGAAAGTCGCTGGCACCAACCAGACGGTGGGCTTTTATCAAGCGGATTTGAGCGTATTGGCTGGGGCTTCGGCTCGGGTGTTTGCGAGCGGCATTCTGAATGATACGCCCGGTTTTGGCCTGTTCGCGGCGCTGGCCGATGGCACGGTGGTTGAGTTCCCCGAAGTGGGCGCTCCGCCGCAAGCACGGTTGCAAATCATCCACAACTCGCCCAGCCCCACGGTGGACGTGTATGTGAATGGCAACTTGTTGCTGGACGATTTTGAGTTCCGCACGGCCACGCCGTTTATTGATGTGTTGGCCAATGTGCAAATTTCGATAGCGGTGGCCCCCGCCAACAGCACTTCGGTGGACGATGCCATTGCCACTTTCCCCGCTCTGTTCTTTGAAGGCAGGACTTACATTGCCACGGCTTCGGGTATTTTGGGTGATTTGACCACGCCATTCACGCTCATCACGAACACGGAAGCACGCGAGGCTGCTTTGATTGCTGGTGACGTGGATGTGGCGGTGCTGCATGGCTCCCCCGGCGCTCCGGCAGTGGATGTGGATGCCGTTTTCCTTGTGGACGATGTGGTGGACAATCTTGCCTACGGCGCGTTCACCTCTTACATAGGCCTTGCGCCCGACAAGTACGACCTCGCCGTGCGGCCGGCTGGCACGCCCAATGTGCTGGCTTCGTATCGCGCCGATTTGACGGGGCTTGCAGGTGGAGCGGCTTACGTTTTTGCCAGTGGTATTCTTGGTGGCTCGCCCGCTTTTGGCCTGTTCGCTGCTTTGCCCAACGGCACGGTCATCGAGTTGCCGCTCACGCCGACCGCACGGGTGCAGGTGGTGCATAACTCGCCCGACCCGACGGTGGATGTGTACGCAGGCAACACTTTGCTTATTGACAATTTTGCCTTCCGCACGGCCACGCCGTTTGTGGATATCCCTGCCGACCGCGATATCGAGGTCGGGGTGGCTTTGGACAACAGCAGCTCGGCTGCCGATGCTATCGCCACTTTCTCCGTCAATTTTGAGGAAGGACGTGCCTACACCGTGATGGCTGCTGGCATCGTGGGCGACCCGCTGTATCCGTTCAATCTTTACGCGGACGGCAATGCCCGCGAGACTGGCACGTTGGGCGCTACCGTCATCAGTGCTTTCCACGGATTTTACACGCCGTTTGTATTCGACATAGGTGTGAATGAGCGCCTTATCGGTACCATTTTCGACGAGTTGGCTTTTGGTGCGTTTTCGGGATATGCCGAATTGCCTGCCGACGACATTATCCTTGATGTCACGTTGGCCAACTCCACCGATTTGTTGGGCACGCACTATCTCGACCCGAATGTATTTGCCGAACAACCCGCTCGGATTTTCACCAGCGGTGTCGCGGGCAACAACGACTACGGGCTGTTTGCGGTATTCCCCGACGGTACGGTGATTGAACTGCCTAACACGCCTGTGGCAAGGGTGCAAATCATTCACAACTCGCCCAACCCAACGGTGGACGTGTATGTGGGGGCTGATTTGTTGCTCGATAATTTTGAGTTCCGCACGGCCACTTCTTTTGGCTACGTTCCAGCGGAGACACAACTTGAAATTGGCATCGCCCTGGGCAACAGCACCTCGGTGAATGATGTGATTGCCACCTTCCCGGTGACGTTTGAAAACCGCAAGACGTACATTGTGGTGGCGAGTGGCACGGTGGGTGGCAACCCTGGATTTGATTTGTTGGTCAACGACATGGGCCGCGAACGCGCGCTCGACCCAACTAAATTGGAACTGGCTATTCACCACGGCTCACCTGGCGCGCCCAACGTGAACGTGACGCTTCCATTGGCAGCCGATGCGCCCGTGCTGACGGATTTCCCCTACGGCACGTTCACCGACTATCTGTCGCTCGACCCGGATGTCTATCTCTTCGAGGTGGCACCGACGAGCGCCCCCCTGCCAAGCCTTGGTGTTTGGGGCGGCGATTTCTCCGACTTGGGTGGTTTGGTAGGCCTGGTGTTCGCCACAGGCATTCCCGGCCTCGACCCTGACTTCGACCTCTGGATTGCTTTGCCCGATGGCACCACCTTCCCGTTGCCTGCTTATGCGCGTACCCAAGTTATCCACAACGCCCCCAACCCAACGGTGGATGTCTATTTTGATGATTTCTTGGTGCTCAACGACTTCGCTTTCCGTCAGGCCACGAATTTCGGCTTCTTCCCGGCCAACGTGCCTTTCACGCTTTCGGTGGCACCAGCCAATAGCACTTCGGTGGGGCAAGCAATATACAGCCTGCCCGTCACGGGGCTTGAGACCAGCAAGACCTATGTCATCATGGCTGCCGGTGTCGTGGGTGGCAACCCAGGCTTTAGCTTGATTGTCAACGACGATGCTCGCCATCGCGCCTACACGGCTGGCAATGTGGAGGCCTCGCTTTTCCACGGCTCTCCCGATGCTCCGGCGGTGGATGTGCAGTTGGCAGGCGGCCCCGTGCTGTACGATGATGTGGCATTTGGCGAATTTGCCGACTACATCAGCGTGCCACCGAGCACCTACATCGTTCAGGTGACACCCGCTGACAACAACGCGGCGGTACTGAAAACGTATCGCGCCACGCTCAACAACTTCGGGAATGCTGCGCTTACGCTCTTTGCTTCGGGATTTTTCTCCAGCGGCCAACCCGGATTCCAAGTATGGGCAGCGGAAGCCAATGGCAACACCTTCCCCTTGGAGGAACTCGTCAGCACCAATGAGCTGGACACCAAAATCAGCAACATGCAATTGGCACCCAACCCGACGGTGGCTGACCTGTTTGTGCGTTTCAACCTGACCGAAACAGAAAATCTGCGCTATGCCGTGCGCGACGTGACGGGGCGCATGGTGTACGAAGGCGACTTCGGCACCGTGAACGCTGGCTACTTCGCCCAACGACTTGACGTGGGCTTCCTATCGCCCGGTTTGTACCAATTGGAAATCGTTTCCGATGCGGGCATCCGCACGATGAAGTTCGTGGTGCAGAAACCGTAATGTTTTTTTCAACGATTGAGATGGAATAAAAAAATGCGTCGAGGGGAACCTCGGCGCATTTTGTTTATCAACTCATCGTCCCAAGAGACTGTTTTACACCCAACGGAAAGTGGTTTGCGAAAATATGCCTGCTCAAATCATTTTCATCCGGGTAAAAAAACTCCTGCCCGGTGAGGGATTTTAAATCAGTCTCTAAAAATCCCGCTCCCCGTACTCCGTCTTCACGCTCTTCGCGCTCTTGCCGCTTTCATTGAACCGGTAGCCCACGTTCAACTGCACGATGCGGTCGTACTTGGAATACTCCGTGGACGAATAGAACAAGGTGCCCCTCGTCGTGATGGTCTGACGGTTAGTGTCAAAGATATTCTGGAACAGCAGCTCCACCGACCAGTGCTTGCTCACGGAGTACCGGACCCCGATGTTGGACAGCAGCAAATCCGTGTCGTTGCCCTGTGCCGTGACGGTGCGGGAAACGTAGGTCGTGTTCCATTGCGCGCGCCATTTGGGCGCTATTTTGAAGGCCAAGTTGCCGTTCAGGTTGTAGTTCACGCTTTGGGTGCGCTCGGTGGTGGCGTTTTCGATGTTGTTGATTTGGAACAGGTACGCATTGCCGGACAGGTACAGGTTGAACCACTTGGCCGCCTGCCAATCGGAAACGGCCTCCAGCCCCGTCGAGCGGCTGTTGCCCGCGTTGGTGGAGATGGTCAGCAGCGTGATGCGGTTGTAGTTGTCGTTGACCCGGAAGATGAGGTTGGACGTGCGGTTGTGATAGGCCGTGAGGGCGAAGGTGCCCGCTTGGCGCCGGTGGATGTAGGCCAATTCGAGGTTGTGCGTGATTTCGGGCTGCAAGTTGGGGTCGCCGATCCAGATCGCTTCGGAGTGGCGGTGGTTTTTGAACGGCGACAGCGCCTTGGTGGTCGGTCGGTCAATGCGTTTGGAATAGCCGAATTTCAAGTCCTGCTCGTCTTTCAGTTTCCAAAGCGCCTGGAGCGACGGAAACAAGTCGAACTGGTTGAGCTCGACGGGGCCTTGCCCGCGCAGGTGGGTCAGGCTGCGGAACATCTGCTCACCCCGGAGACCCGCGCGGAACTGGAGCGGCCCGTGCCGGCCGTTCAGTTGCACATAGCCCGCGTGGATGCTCTGCCGCAGGTCGAGCGCATCGTTGAACTCCGGGTCTTTTTCCCAAGTATCGGACGGGATGTCCAGGCGCTCGAAGACGAACGTGCCCTCATGGTGGACGGTGCGCCACTGATAGCCCGTTTCGAGGGTGAAGTGTCCAAACAGGTGGCGGGCGTAGTCCGCCTGCAGGCGCCAGGCGTTTAGCGGGCTGGTTTCATCAGAGCGTTCGCGGAGGAGCAAAGGGCCGCCGGGATGTTCGTTGTCTTGGTTTCGCAGCGGGCCGCCCAGCACCGAGTGTTCGTAGATGCCCGTCAGGGCGAGTTTGCTTTGGTCGCGGAAAGTCTTCGTGAAATCGGTGTTTGCCGTGAAAAAACGCCCCGTTCGGACGAACAGGTTTTGGTTGTAAAACGTCCGCTCCAGCGCCGAGTCGTCGAACGACTGGTACAAATCAAGCGGCTGTGCTGCGCCGGCATACTGCCGATAGTGCAGGTTGGCGGTGCGGTCGTTTTGCCGGTAGCCATAAAATATGGCGGTGCTGACGGTGGTGGACTTGTCCACGTTGTAGGTCGTGCCGCCCCGGATGCCATAAATGCGCTCGGCGGTGGGGCGTTCGCCAGCCGAGGGCGAGTAGGTGACCGTGTCTTGGTACAGTGTTCGGATTTCGCCCTTGCGGTAGCCGCCGATGTTGTACTGGCGGAAATTGGCGGTCACGAAGGTGTTGAACCGGCTCCGGGCGTGGTGCAGCGTGAAATCGCCGCCATAGCGCTCGGCATTGCTCAGGTTGATGTTGGCAATGATGCCCTTGCCCTCGGGGACGTGCGTTTTGGTGACGATATTGATGATGCCCGCCTTGCCCTCGGCATCGAGGCTGGCCGACGGCGAGGCGATGATCTCGATGGATTCGATGACGTTGGCGGGCAGTTGGGCCAGCACGTCGGCGGGCGTTTGATTGGTGAACTTGCCGTTGACCGTCACCAAAAATTCGGCATTGCCCCGCATCAGTATTTTGCCCTCGGCATTGATGGTGACCGACGGCAGGCGTTGCAGCACATCCAGCCCCGTCCCGGCAGCGGTATTGCCGAGTTTGGCCACGTTGAACGTCTGTTTGTCCATTTGCACCGAGCCTGCCGCTCGCTCCGCCTGGATGGTCACCTCCTGCAATTCGCTCGTGTTCGGCGCGAGCAACAGCATGACGTTCAGGGTGGTATTGCCTGCTTGGGTAGCCAACAGGGTGTCAAGCGTCTGAAACCCGATGTACTGCACTTTGATAAAAAAAGTGTCTGCCGGTTGCGCCGACAATTGGAAACGGCCCGCCTCGTCGGTCGTGGCGCCCGTCACGATTTTTTTGTCGGTGTCCAACAGCGCCACAGTGGCGTAGGGCAACCCTTCTCGCGCGATTTTGTCCAAAACCGTCCCTTGTATAGCCACGCTGTTTTGGGCTAAGAGGCAGAGAGGGAGGAAGAGGAGGGCGAGGGTTGTGTTTATTTTACCTTGTCTCATGATCTAAAAAACGGGAGGAACTTGTGCTCATCTTCACCCCATCAACTGTTTTTTAAACACCTCGAATTCCTCTGCGGTCTGTAATTGATTGCCCAAAGTTAGGCAAACCCGCGAGGGTTGCCCTCCAAAATGCACGCTAAATCAGGCGGAACCAGTGGAACCAACGGTCCGCACGGCTCAAGACCAGCAAATCGAAAGCGTTAAATTTTGTGCAAAAAACAAAGTAGATTGATATTTTTGCACAAAAAACAGTATGATCGCTCGTCAGATTGCCCAGCCTATCCAAGACTTGCTCTCCCATTACCCGATTATCTCCGTGACCGGCCCGCGCCAGAGCGGAAAGACGACCTTGCTGCGCGGGATGTTCCCGGAATACCGATATGTGAACTTCGAGAACCCGGACAGCCGACTGTTTTTTGAGCAGGACCCAAACGGTTTTTTGCGCGAATACGACAAAATGGTGGTGTTCGACGAGGCTCAGCGCGTGCCTGCGCTCTTTTCCTACTTGCAGGTGAAAGTGGACGAGGACAAGATCATGGGCCAGTTCATTTTGTCCGGCTCTCAAAATTTTTTGTTGCTCGAAAAAATAACCCAGAGCCTAGCAGGCAGGGTGGCCATCTTTCGCTTATTGCCCCTCAGCCATGCCGAACTGGAGGCCTCGGACCCCGGGCTGAAACCTGCCGAAATCGAAGCGGCTATTTACTGGGGAGGCTATCCGGTCTTGTACGACCGAAAAACCGAACCAGCGGTTTATTTTCAAAGTTATTTGGAAACATACGCCGAGCGCGATGTGCGCAGCGTATTGAACGTCAAGGACCTGAACGCTTTTCAAATTTTCCTGCGCTTGTGTGCAGGGCGTGTCGGACAACCCGTCAATCTTCAGGCGCTGGCCACCGAGGCGGCTATTTCCGTGCAGACCGTCCGAAACTGGCTATCCGTCCTAGAGGCGAGCTACATCCTGTTTCAATTGCCGCCTTTTTTTGAAAACTTCAACAAACGGTTGGTCAAATCGCACAAGCTGTATTTTTATGATACCGGCTTGCTGTGCTACCTGCTGGGCATCGCAGAAAGCACACAAATCCAGCAACACTATAGCCGAGGCAGCCTGTTCGAGAACTTGGTCATCGTCGAACTGATGAAAAACCGGTACAACCGCAACCGCCGACCGGATTTCTATTTCTGGAAAGACAACCACCACGTTGAAGTGGACTTGGTATCGCTGGAAGGGCTGAGCACCAACCTCTTTGAAATGAAATATAGTTTCACGCCCAAAGCAGAGTTTTTTAAAGGCATTCAGTCCTTCAGAAACAACGCGCCCGAACACCGCAGCGTCGGCAACAACTATGTCATCTATGCGGGCGACGAGGGGCAACACCGCAGCGCGGCAAAAATCGAGTCGTGGCGGAATTTGGGGAATTTGTAGGCAAGCGCCGTTGCCCGTCAATCGGCCCTCCCATGTGCCCACCAATACAACGCCGGAATCACCAACGGCGTGAACACCAGCGTGCTCGTCAGCCCGCCGATGATGACCGTGGCCAAGGGCCGCTGCACATCGGAGCCGATACCGCTCGAAAGGGCGGCGGGCACGAGGCCCAGAATGGCCAAGACGAGGATGGACAGCACGGCCCGCAACTGGCTTTTGGAGACGGACAGCACGAGCGGCGCGGACAAGCCCTCGTTGAATGCCTCCCGGTTCAGCGCCGACACCAACAGCACGCCCGCCATGACGGATATGCCGAAGATGGACACAAAGCCCACGCCCGCCGACACGTTGAAATAGTAGCCCCGCAGCAGCAGCGCGATGATGCCGCCCGCCAGCGCGAACAGGATGCAGGCCGCCGTGATGAGCGTATCGCGGAAGTTGCGGTAGAGCATGAACAGAAACGAAAACACCAACACCAAGGTGAGCGGAATGGTGAGCAGCAACTGCCCGCCCGCCCGTTCGAGGTTTTCGTACTGCCCGCCGAACACGATTTCGTAGCCCTTGGGGATGGTCATTTCCTGCTCGATGCGGGCGTTCAGTTCGCGCACGAAGCCGCCTTGGTCGCGCCCGCGGATGTTGGTGCGCACGGTCACCATGCGCTTGTTGCTGTACCGATAGATGTTCGTCTGCCCTTCCACAAAATGCACCTGTGCCAGTTCGCTCATGGGGATGAGGGCACCGGAGGCTGCGGGCACGAGCAGTTTTTGCACCTCGTCCACGTTGTTGCGGAATTCCGGCAGGTAGCGCAGCACGATGTCGTAGCGCTTGGTGCCGTCGTACAGCACCGAAATGGTCTTGCCCCCGATGGCAGCCTCCACCATGTTCTGGATGTCGGCCACGTTGATGCCGTAGCGGGCCGCCCGCTCGCGGTTGATCTCGATGGCCAGTTGCGCCTGCGTGCCCTCCTGCTCAATGTTTACGCTCTCGCTGCCCCGCAGGGTGGCCATGATGGCGGCGATGCTGTCGGCCTTGCTGCGCATGAGGGTCAGGTCGGTGCCTACGATGGACACGGCGAGGTCGGCGGCGCTGCCGGTCACGATTTCCATAACCTGGTCAATGATGGGTTGCCCGGAGGAAAAGCGCACGCTCGGCAGAGCGGCCTCCAAGTCGCCCTTGATGCGCCGGATGAGTTCTTTTTTGGTGATGGTATGGCTCCACTCGTCGTAGTCTTTCAGGCCGATGAGGATTTCGTTGCGGTTGGTCGGGAAGGGGTCGGTGCCGTCGTCGTTGCGGCCAGTCTGGGTGATGACAAAGGCCACCTGCGGGTATCGGGCGATGATTTCCCGGATGGTAGGGGCATACTTGGCGTTTTCGCGGATGGTGATGCCCGCCGGGAAATTGCCCCGCAGGAAGATGGAGCCTTCGTCGAGTTCGGGCAAAAACTCGGTGCCCAATTTCGCCCCGAAGGCCAACAGCAGGAGCACGGCGGCGAAGCCGACGGCCACCGTTCGCCTGTAATGCCGCATCAGGTAGCCCAGCAGCCGCTCGTAGTGTTTTTCCACAAAATTCAGCACCCGGTTGTCGTGCGCTTTCAGGGGCTGGTCGGGGTCGGAAATGGCCTTGGCATAGACAAAGGAAATGAGCACCGGGATGAAGGTCAGCGCCGCCAACATGGAGCCGACCACCGCGAAGGCCAACGTGAGCGCCATGGGCGAAAACAGTTTGCCCTCCACCCGCGTCATCAGCAAGATGGGCATGTAGGCCAAGATGATGATGGTGACGGAGAAAAAGATTTCCCGCCCTACCTCCTGCGCCGAGAGGAGGGTGATCTTGACGATGCCCTCGCGCTTTTCCGCCGTGCTGGCGGTGCGGTACTTGCGGATGAGGTGCTCCACCATGATGCAGGCCCCGTCCACGATGATGCCGAAGTCAATGGCGCCGAGCGAGAGCAGGTTGGCGGGTATGCCCGTGAAGCGCATGAGGATGAAGGCAAACAGGAGCGAGAACGGGATGGTGAGCGCCACCACCAAGGCGCTGCGCGCGCTGCCGAGGAAAAAGATGAGGATGATGACCACAATGCTCACGCCCTCAAAAAGCGTCTTGCCCACGGTGTGCAACGAGTGGTCAATGAGGAAACTGCGGTCGTAGAGGGTGCGGATGGTCACACCCTCGGGCAGTTCGTGGGCTTGCAGGTCGGCGATGCGCTGCTTGAGTTCGGCGAGCACCTCGCTGGGGTTCTCGTAGCGGCGCAGCAGCACGATGCCCTCCACGCCGTTGCTCACGTTGATGTTTTCGGAGGGCACGGTGTAGCCCAGCACGCCGCTCGGCGGGGGCGGTGCGATTTCGACGCTGGCCACGTCGCGCACGAAAACGGGTGCCCCGTTGTCGGCTTTCAGGACGATGTTGCGGATGTCGTCGAGCGTTTTGATGGCGCCCAGCCCGCGCACGGCAAAGCCCTGCCCGCCCCGTTCGATAATGTTGCCGCCGGTGTTTTGGTTGTTGGCCGTCACGGCGGCCTCGAGGTCGGCGATGGTCAGGCCGTACTTGCGCAGCCGGTCGGGGTCGGTCAGGATGTGGAACTGCTTGAGCGGCCCGCCGAAGGTGGCGATGTCGGCCACGCCTGCCGTTTGGAGCAGATAGGGCTTGATGACCCAGTCTTGCAAGTCGCGCAGGTCGGTGGGGGTGAACGCGGGCGGGGCTTCCACCACATAGCGGAAAATCTCGCCCACGGCGGTGGAGAGGGGGGCCAGTTCCGGTTCCACGCCCTCGGGCAGTTCGGCGGTGGCGAGGCGCTCGATGACCTGCTGCCGGGCGAAGTAGTCGTCGGTGCCGTCTTGGAAGGTGAGTTGCACCACGGACAGCCCGAAGATGGTGCGGCTGCGGCGGTCGAGCACGTTGGGCGTGTTCTGCAAGGCGCGCTCGATGGGTACGGTCACCTGCTGCTCCACTTCTTCGGCGGCACGGCCCTCGTATTGCGCCACCACGATGACGTTGGTGTCGGCGATGTCGGGGTATGCCTCGATTTTCAGTTGGGTGAAGCAAAAATAGCCCGCCGCCATGACGGCGAGGCTGGCGGCCACCACCAACCAGCGGTTGCGGAGGCTGAATATGAGGAGGTTTCTGATCACGATGTTGTCCGTTTTTGTGCGGGGCGTGCGGCCTGCACGGCTAAGGATTTACCATTTTTCCACGGCATGGGTCACGATGAAGCCGCCTTGCCATTCCCGGCGCAAGGCGGTGAGCGCGGTTTTGACTTTTCCCGCCTCGTCAATGAACGTGATGAGCAGGGGTGTTTCGTCGAAACTGAACAGTTCGTGCGGGCGCTTCAGGTGCTGGTTTTCGCCGAAGCCAAAGCGCCCGCGCAGCACGGTCGCGCCTTTGATTTTGTGGGAAATCAATACCTGCATGATGAAGTCGGCGAGCAGTTGCGTGCCCCGGAGTTCGTCTGCGTCTATGAAAATTTGCGCTTGTAACATGGTTTGAGAAGAAATTTCAAAGGCTAAAAAACAGCGTTGCCGTGCCGAAATAAATAAGCAGCCCGGTGATGTCCACCACCGTTGTGATGGCTGGGCTGGCCGCCACCGCTGGGTCGCCGCCAAAGCGCCTGACCAGCAGGGGCAGCCCCGCACCAATAACGGTGGCGGTGACCACTTGTAGGGAAAGCGCGAGCGAAATCATAAAGGCGATGGTGGGGAGCGAATATGCCGAGGGGATTTCCGTTTCCCAGCTCAGGAACAACACTTTCGCGTAGGCCAGCAGCCCGAGGCAGACGGCCAGCATCAGGGCGACTCGCGCCTCTTTCCACAGGATTCTGAGCCAGTTGGCCACCGTGATTTGCCCTAAGGCCAGCGCCCGCACCACCACCGTGGCCGCTTGGCTGCCCGAGTTGCCGCCCGTGTCGGCCACCATGGGCATGTACAGGGCGAGGATGAGCAGCTTTTCCAAGGCGTTCTCGTACTGGTGGATGATGAGGCCCGATATGATGCCCACTGCGGCCAAGGACACTATCCAGACCACCCGCTTTTTGAAATGCCGAAACGTGGAAGTGCCCATGTAGTCGAACTCCTCATTGGCCTGCACGATGCCCATGAACTTTTGCATATCCTCCGAATGCTCCGCCCGGATGACATCAAGTGCCTCGTCGTGGGTCACGATACCCACCAACTGGTCGGCCCTGTTCAAAATAGGGATGGCGACAAGGTCGTACTTGTCAATTTTTTGCGCCACCGACTCCCGGTCTTCGTCCACGAAAGCAAACACATAATTGGTGTGCAGCACCTGCGCGACCAGGGTGTGGCGCTCCGCCATGATGAGGTCTTTCAAGGTGATGAAGCCAAGGAGTTTCTGTTCGGAGTCCACCACATAGATGTAGTAGATGGTTTTTTTGGAGGGTGCGTCGCTCCGCACTTTTTCAATGGCCTCCGCACAGGTCATATCGCTTTGCACGGTGGCGAAGTCGGTGCTCATGATGCCGCCCGCCGTTTCCGGTGGGTAGGCGCTCAGCGAAATGACGTTTTCCCGGATGCTTTTGGACAGATAGGGCAGCAGTGCGGCCTGCTCGTGCTGCGCCAAATGTTGGAAAAAGTCGGCCCGGTTGTCGGAGGGCATGTTTTCAAAAATATGGGCGAAGCGTTTTTGCGACACCGATTTGAACAGGTTCAACTGTTGCGCCATCGGGAACTCCGCGAAAATCAGCCCCTGTTGCTCCGGCGAGAAATAGTCCAACACTTTGAACAGGTGCACGTCGCTCAGCAGCTGCAGGATTTCGCCCACCTCCACGACGGGCATTTTTTTCAGCGTGGGCACCCAGTCAAGGAGCTGGTCCACATGCCGAAGGTCTTTGGTGAGCCGATATAGTTTTTGGACATCCATTATCATGGCCATGGTCGGTCGTTTTTTATCCATCATTTTGTTGTCCACTAATTTCCCAGCTGACTTGGGTCACACCGTACTCCACGGTCAGTTTGCCAGCCAGATTTTCCATTTCGGCATCGTGGTTGCCGTTGGCCTGGATTTCCGCTTCGATGTAGGTATAGGCGGGGTTGCCGTTGTCGCTGCTTTTGAGCGAGCGCAGCAGTAGGTGCGGGTCTTTTTTTAGCGCGTCGAGCATCAGTACCCGCAGGTGGTTTTCGACCTGTTCTTTGCAGCGGATTTTGAAAAAATAGAAATAGACGGCGTTTTCCTCTTTTTGGAAAGGCAGTCGGCTGATGCGCAAACCCAGCGGACGCAGCACCAAATGCGTAAGCATGACCGCGACGGCTACCATGGTGGCTTGCCCATAAAGCCCTACCCCCGCAAACGCGCCGACCGCTGCGGAGCACCATATCGTGGCGGCCGTGTTCAGTCCTTGCACGCTCAGCCCATCGCGCATGATGACACCAGCCCCCAGAAAACCGATGCCGGTGATGATTTGGCCGATGATGCGGGTGGCATCGCCCTTATAGACCCCGTCCTCCAACGAGGTGAGCTCGTACGAGATGAGCGTGAAGGCGGCAGCCCCCAGCGCCACCAGCGTGTTGGTGCGCAGCCCGGCGCTTTTTTGGCGCCATTGGCGCTCAAAACCTATGGCAGCGCCCAGCAAAAGCGCCAAGAGCAGCCGAACGGTGAATTCAAAAAATGGCATGGCTCGGTTGATGTTTTTAATAGCCAAACGATAGTCCCTTGAGTTGCATCACGCCCTCCACAACGACCGCATCGCCGTGCTCCAGACCGCCGAACACGACCATGCGGTCGCCGATTTGCCGGCCGGCCTGCACCTCTCGGCGCTCGAAGGCACCCGCTGCGGTTTTCACGAAAACGAAGTGCTTGCCCTGCACGGTCACCAACGCGCGCTTGGCGACGCTGATGAACCGCCCCTCGCGCACGCCGAGCGACAGGTTGGCAAACATCCCGGCCTTGAGGCGATTGTCGGCGTTGGGCACGGCTATGCGGAGCCTGACCATGCGCGTGGAAACGTCCACCACGTCGGCGATGTCCTCAATGATGCCTGTGAGGGTGTCGGACGGATAAGCCGTGAACACGAGCCGACAGCTGCCGCCCTTTTTGATCTGGGCCACGAGGTTTTCGGGGATGTCGGCCACCACCCAGGCCATGCCGGGCCGGGCGTTCAGCAGGGCATCGGGGTCGAAGCCGGCCATGCGGAGTTTGGAGCGGTGCTCCAGCGCGAGGCTGCGGCGGGCGAGGAGCTCGGCCTCGGCGACGGCTTTTTCGGCGGCGGCGTTGTTGCGCTCGGTCTCGGCGGCGAGTTTGTCCACCCGCGCGTCGGCGAGTTCTTTGCCGGTGCCGGAGCCGTGGGCCAGCAGGTCCTGAAAGCGCTCGATTTCCACCTGCCGCTGCCGCACTACGGCTTCCAGTTGTTCGATGGCTGCTTGCCGCTGCCGCACCACCGCCTCCTGCTGGGCAATGCCCGCGGCCGCGTTGAGCAGTTCGGTGTAGTTGGCGCTTAGGTCGGGGTTGCTGAACAGCACGAGGCGGTTGCCCACGCTCGTGGCCGCCACCTGTGCCGGGGCTGCCAGGTCGGCGCTGAGGTCGGCGCTCGCCACCGTCTCTGTTTTGAAAAAAGCTAGGCTTGCGGGGTCGGTAAGCGCGATGCTGCGCCCGTCGTTGCTGACCACCGGGGTCAGGCTTTTTTCGCCCGCTTTCTTTTCTTCCTTGCCGCAAGCGGCGGCGGCGAGCAAGAGTGCCAAGAGTGGTATGACCGTGTTTCTCATTGTTGTGCCAATTGTTGGATGAAGCCCGTCGCGTGCAGCAGACGGACGTGACTTTGTTTGAATGCCTGCACCGTGTCGTAGTACTGCTGCCGGGTTTCGAGCCAGCTGCGCTGCGCCTCCAAGTAGTCCACGATGGTGGTGCCGCCGCGCAGGTAGGCGTAGCGCACGTTGTCGAGGATGACCTGCGATTGTTCCAGAATGGGCTGGTAGGCCTGCACGTTTTGCCCCTGCTGCCGGTAGTCGGCAAAGGCGACGGCGATTTCCGTTTGGGACAGGCTCTGCACGGCGTCCAATTGGCGCCGAGCCTGCTCTTTCAGCACATTCGACTTCTGGATTTCGCCCTGGTTGCGGTTGAACAAGGGCAGGTCCATGGTGGCGTAGATGCCGAAGTACGGCAGCGTGTTTTGCGGGTTCCAGATGAAGCCCACCTCGGGCTGGGGCACGGCGAGGCTTTTTTGGAGCCGGAGGTTGCTTTCCGACAGGTCGAGGAGGGCACGCCCGGCCTGTACGTCGCTGCGGGCCTGGGCGCCCTGCGCGAGCAAGCTTTCCAAGTCGGTCGGCAGGGCAAAGGCGAAGGCATCGGCGGTGTCAACCCGGACGCTGTCGGTCGTGCCGAGCATCCAGCGCAGTTCCTGTTGGCGGTTCTGCAAGTCCTGCCGGGCCGTTTGGGCTTGCAGGGCGAACTGCTTGGCCAAGAGCTCGGTGCGGAAGAGGTCGGTCTGCGAGATGACCTCTTTTTCGTAGCGGTAGCGGTTGGCGTTCAGGAGGCTGTCCAAGTTGGTTTGGGCGCTTTCGATGACGTCCAGTTGTTTCCGGGCGGCCCAGGCCTCCAGCCATTTGGAGGCCACGTCGAGGTAGAGGTTGCGCTCGGTCTCGGCGTACAGTTTTTCGGTAAAAACCACGTTGCGCTGCGCCGTGGCGATTTGGTTGCGCCGCTGCCCCGCCACGGGGAACACCTTGGTCAGCTGCCACCACACTTGGCGGTTGTCGGCGTTGTACCACCGTGTTTCGGAGGGGAAGGCGGAGGACTGGAGCAGTTGCAGGGTCTGGTTGTTGAGCATGGGGTTGGGGTGGAGCCGCGCGGTTGCGACATCTGCTTCTGCCACACCGATGTTCAAGCGCTCGGCGGCGAGCACGGGGTTGTTGGCCCGCGCGGTTTGCAGGGCTTTTTGGAGCGAGTAGGTGGCCTGTGCGTGGGCTGTCCCGCTGCCGAGCGTTCCAAGCAGGACAGTCAGCCGTAACATGTAGATGAAATTCAGTTGCATCCCGCTGTTGTGTTTTGCGAGCGCAAAGTTCCGCCCGGGGGCGGGGAGGGGCCGTTAGAGGAGCAATAGAAATCTATTAGAATTTCATTAGAGGGGGTTACAAGTGCGGCAACTCGACCGAAAACGTCGCGCCTACGCCCGGCACCGAGGCCACCGAAATGCTGCCGCCGTGCAGGGCCACGATTTTGTGCGCGAGGTACAGGCCGATACCGCTTCCGTCGGCAGTGGTGTTGTTCGCGCCCCTGAAAAAAGGCCGGAAGATGTTGGGGATATCCTGCTCGGGTATGCCGATGCCCGTGTCGGCAAACTTCAGGCGAAGGCTTCGGTGGTCGAAATCCACAAAAACGGTGCTTTGGCAGTTGGCCGAGAACTTACAGCCGTTTTCGAACAGGTTGGCGAAGGCCACCTTGAGCAGGTACTCGTTGCCGGATACGGAGATTTCCCGGTCGCTGTCGAAGTCGCGGTCGAAGTGGATATCGATGCGGTAGGCGCCATGGGCTTGCTGCACCTGTTGGCGGGCATCGAGCAGGGCCTCGTCCACGCGCACGGTTTTGAACGCGATGTGGGCCGGGTCGTAGCCGGCCTTGGCGAGGTCGAGCAGGCTGTTGGAGAGGCGTGCGAGTTTTTTGGCGTCGTTCAGGGCGTTTTGGATGGCCCGTTGGTCGGTATCGGGATTGCGCTCCTTGTCGAGGGCGAGTTCCAGTTCGGCGATGATGGCGGCCAAGGGCGTCCGCATTTCGTGCGAAATGCCGGACACGAAGTGCTGCTGGGCATCGAAGGCGTTTTCCAACCGGTCGAGCATCCGGTTGAAGGTGTTGGCCAGTTCGCTCAGTTCGTCTTTGCTTTCGCTGGTGTTCAGGCGCAGGTCGAGGTTGTTGGCCGTGATGGACTGCGCTTTTTCCGACATGTAGCGCACCGGCTCAAAGGCTTTTTTGGACATGAAGTTGCCCATGAAAAAAATCACCAACACGGCACCCACGAGCAGGGCGAGGCTATTGGTCAGCAGGTTGTGGAGTTTTCGGTAACCTGACTGGTCGTAGGCGGCTGCTGTGACGATGTACGTTTGGCCCCGATGCGGATATCGCAGGCCGACGATTTGCCAGCCCTGCTGGTAAAATTGCAGGGGGCCTTGCCGTCGGATGGCCCGGATCATTTCCGGGGTTTCCTTCACCACGTCTATCTCCACGGCATCGTGGTAGAGCAGTTGGAAGGTGGTGTCGTAGATGGCCACCTCCACCTCGTTGAGGGTCTGGCGGTTGTTGCGGTAGATGTCCTGCAGGGTTTTGGTATCCACTTTAGCCTCAAAAAACAGGTTGGCCTTGGTGACGGCCTCCTTTTGCAGGACAGCGAAAAACTCCGTCTCGCGGTTCTTTTTGGCCGACAGGTAGATGAGCGTGGCAAACACCACGAAGATGCCGGTGATGAGGACGGTGAACAGGATGGTCAGGCGCGTGCGGACTTTCATGGCTCGGTCTTGAGGATGAAGCCCATGCCGGGCTTGGTGTGGATGAGCTTGTGGTCGAACTGGCGGTCTATCTTTTTGCGCAGGTAGTTGATGTACACGTCTATGAAGTTGGTGCCGGTGTCGAAGTGGGTGTCCCAGACGTGCTCGGCGATTTCGGCCCTCGACAGCACCCGTTCGGGATTTTGCAGTAGGAAGGCCAACAGGTTGAACTCTTTGGGTGTCAGGCTGATCTCCTGTCCGGCACGCTTCACGATTTTGGTGTGGAGGTTCATTTCGAGGTCGGCGTATTGCAGCACGAAGCCGGGTATTTTTTGCGCGTTCTCGTGGCGCTTGAGCACGGCGCGGATGCGCACGAGCAGTTCCCGCATTTCAAAGGGCTTCACGAGGTAGTCGTCGGCGCCGGCATCGAAGCCTTCCACCTTGTCATCGGTGGTGCCGAGGGCCGTGAGCATGATGATGGGCAGGTCGGGCTTGGCCTGTCGGATGGACTTGCACAGGTCGAGGCCGTCCATTTTGGGGAGCACGATGTCGGTGATGACGAGGTCGTAGTCGTTTTGCAGGGCCAGTTTTTTGCCCGAAAGGCCGTCGTAGGCGAGGGCTGCGTCGAATCCGTGCTCGGACAAGCCCCGTTGGATGAGTTCCGCTACGCGCGGGTCGTCTTCGATGATGAGTACTCGAATCGGGTTGGGCATTGACTGCTGGCAATTTTCAGCACAAAAATATGGATACATAGTAACTAACGTGCGTTCGGGGTTAATGAAGCCCATCAGTTTCTGGGGTATCGCGTGCTGTATTCACCGCAATTGTCCGATAAATTATTAGGTTATGGCTCCGCCAAACATTCCAAGTTTTGAAAACTTGGAATGTTTGGCGGAGTTGTCTCTCTACGAAATAGATGACCCAAGGATTGAGCTTCGAGCTTGAGTTATACCTTGTTCGCTATGATTTGTCAGATGAACATGATTGATGCCCCTGATTTTGAACAGATTGCGCTTTTAGTCATGCCCAAAACTTGACGGCGCGAAGTATAGTTACGAAACAGAAATCTTCTTGTCTCTGGTTCGAGGAAACGTCCAATCTGTGGGTTGTATGGCCAAGATTAGGGGATTGGGACATCAGAGTGGAGATGCGCTGGGTTTTTCCGCTTGGCAGGTGTTTTTTAGCCGTTATGCCACCCTTCTCCGCTTGAACACCTTTTCCACCTCCACTGCCACGAACACGACGGACGACGCGCCCAGCACGGCCAACAGCTCGTACAGGGCCAGTGGCTCGGTTTTGAAAATGGGATTGAGGAACGGGATATAGATGGTGGCTAATTGCAACGCACAGGTGAGCAGCACGGCGCCAAGCAGCGGGAGGTTGGAGAGCAAACCTTGCCGAAACAAGGAACGTGTTTCGGAGCGGATGGCGAGCACATGGGCCATTTGGCTAAAACTCAGTACCGTGAACACCATCGTCTGCCAATGAAGAGCGCCCAGACGGATTGTCACCGTTTGTGTGGCGACGCACACGAGACCGATGAGCAAGCCTACCCAGATGATGTGTCGGCCAAGTCCTCCGGCGAAAACACTTTCGTTGGCGGGTCTGGGGGGGCGTTTCATGATGTCTTTTTCGGAAGGCTCTGCGGCAAGGGCGATGCTCGGCAGTCCATCGGAGACCAAATTGACCCACAAAATATGAATCGGGAGGAGAGGGATGGGCAACCCGAAAAGCGGTGCCAACACAAGTGTCCAGATTTCACCCGAATTGCCGGTCATGATGTATTTGATGAATTTGCGGATGTTGTCGAAAATGCGCCGGCCTTGCTTGATGGCCTTTACGATGGTGGCGAAGTTGTCGTCGAGTAGAATCATGTCGGAGGCTTCTTTCGATACATCCGTGCCAGTGATGCCCATTGCCACGCCAATGTCGGCTCTTTTCAGGGAGGGGGCATCGTTCACCCCATCGCCCGTCATTGCCACAAAGTGTCCTTTGGCTTGCAGGGCTTTCACGATGTTTAGTTTTTGCTCCGGCGACACGCGAGCGTACACGCGGATGTGCTCCACTTTTTCTTCAAATTCTTTTTCCGACATGGCGGCGAGTTGGCTGCCAGTCACCACCAAATCATTTTCGGACTCGACGATACCCAATCGCTGGGCGATATTTTTGGCTGTGAGGAGGTAGTCGCCCGTAATCATCACGGGCCTGATGCCAGCCGTTTTGCACTCGTGCACCGCCTGCTTCACTTCCTCGCGTGGCGGGTCAATGAGGCCAATCGTGCCGATGAGTATCAGCCCGCGCTCTATCGTTTCGTGGGTGATTTCGTCGGGTAGTTGCTCGAATCGCCGCATGGCAAAGCCGAGTACCCGCAACCCTTTCCCGGCCATTTCGTCGCCTTGTTGGGCCCATTTTTTCGCTTCGCTGGGTTGGGTTGTTTTTTCGAGCAACACGTCGAGCGCGCCTTTGGTGAAAGCGACAAACCCCGCCCCGTCGCGGTGGATGGTAGTCATACACTTCCTATCCGAGTCGAAGGGCAGTTCGGCGATGCGGGGGTAATCTTTCTCCAAGTTTTTTTTTACAAACAGGTGGTCTTTCGCGGCGACGGAAAAGGCGATTTCGGTGGGGTCGCCGAGGGGCTGGCCGTTGTCGGATTCGGCCACATCGTTGCACAGGGCCATGGCGCGCAGGAGCCACTGCGTCTGTTCGTCTTCTTGGTGGCGGTGGAGCTGGCTCAGGGGGATGAGGGCATCGCCCGAAAAAATCTCCTGCACGGCCATGCGATTGAGGGTGAGCGTGCCGGTTTTGTCTGAACAGATGTAGGTGACCGAGCCGAGTGTTTCGACGGCGGGCAATCGCCGCACGAGCGCGTTTTGGCGCACCATGCGCCGAGCGCCCAAAGCCAGCGCGATGGTGATGACGGCTGGCAGGGCTTCGGGAATGGCCGCCACTGCCAGCGAGATGGCGGTGAGCAACATGAGCAGGGGCGGCTCGCCGCGCAGGTAGCCGAGGGTGAAATAGCTGGCGCAAATCAGCAGGATGATGTAGGAGAGTTTTTTCCCAAAAACCGTGAGGCGTTTTTGCAGCGGGGTTTCGGTGTCTTTTTCTTGCAACATCCGCGCAATTTTGCCCAACTCGGTGTTCATGCCGGTAGCCACCACCATGCCTTTGGCGCGTCCGTAGGTGACGAAGGTGCCTTTGTAGCCCATGTTTTTGCGGTCGCCGAGCGGTAGGTCGTCGCCGGAAAGCACGTCGCGGTGTTTTTCGACGGCTTCCGATTCGCCCGTGAGCGAGGCTTCTTCCACGCGCAGGTTGTGGACTTCAAAGAGGCGCACATCGGCTGGCACCACGTTGCCCGCTTCCAACACCACCACATCGCCGGGCACCAATTCGGCAGCAGGAATGTGTGAAGGCTGGTTGTCGCGCACCACGACGGCGGTATGCGCGGCTAAATTCCGAAGCGCGTCCATCGCCTTTTCGGCGCGGTATTCCTGCACGAAACCAATGATGGCATTTACAAAAATAATGACGAGGATGACGATGGCATCGGTGGCATCGCCAAATAGCCCTGCCACGACAGCGGCCACCATCAGCACGAGAATCATGAAATCAGCGAACTGGTGCAAAAGCAATTTCCACCACGGTCTTTTCTTCCCTTTTTCCAATTCGTTCGGGCCATATTGGGCGAGGTGTTCCTTGGCGTGGACGGAGGTCAGGCCCGATGGCGAGGAGCCGAGTAGTTCGTGGACTTTTTTGAGCGGGAGGGTATGCCAGTTCATATCTGGGCAGCGAAGGTAGGTTTTTGAATGCCGGATGCCAAGCGAATCTGTGCTTGTTGGGTTTTGTCGCCCACTCCGCCGCGTGTTGTTAGTGGGAATGGCTTTCTTTTCAATTCTTGGTTCGCACTAACCCTAACCTCACGTTGAAAAATGTAGGCAGGACTTTCCACCTTTGCGCAGCTATTCTCGGTTTGTAATAGGTGTCATCTATTGAGGAACGAAAGAGGTGACATCTCGGCCTGTTTTTGAGATGTCACCCCTCCATTCTTCCGGGATGACACCTCAGAATCCGACAAAGCGAGAATCGCTGACCTTTGCGCACTACATTGTCAGAACTATTATGAAAAACACCCTCGATTTCTTCCGCTCCCAACCACCCGCCGACGCGCCCGCTTTGCACATCCTCAACGAGGCGGAGGCTTGCGCGGCGGTGTTGGTGGCTTGCCTGCGCTCCAACGAACTGTATGGCATGACGGAGAACGCCACTTTTCACACCACTATCAAAAGCCGAAACATTTTCAAGGGACACGATGCGGCGGCGCTCATCGCACAAGCCGAACAACGCTACGAGCAGGTCGGCAGCCCGGCGGCCCTCATTGACGCGGCCATAGGCGCTATTCGGGAGCAAACTCGCTTGCCGCTGTTTTATCACTGTCTTGATGTCATTCTCGCCGACGGGGTGGTGACCCCGCAAGAGCATCAAATTTTCCAATACCTCAAAGGCAAATTCAAGGTAGAGGACGAACTCGCCTATAAGGCGCTGGAGGTTTTGGTGGCCAAAAACCAGTTGTAGCGGAGGGACGTTTGCGATGCTGGGCACCGAATTCCTCCTTGTTCAACCCCTGTTCTGCTTATGATGGGGGGTGGGGCTTGCCCAGGGGAAACGCATCAATATGGCACAAACCTCAGAGAGGTAAAATGTTGGTGACCTGTTTGCTGCGATAGACATTTGACCTCTCCGAGGTCGTGATAATTATCACAAAAACACACCATTTCTACCAACATTTGACCTCTCCGAGGTCGGTTGAATTTTGATGCGTTTGCCCTGGGGGGCTTGCCCCTTGCAGATTTGACCGCTTCGAGGTCTATGCGATATTGAGGCGTTTGCCCATGTGGGGGCAAGTCTCATTCATAGTGAAAAGCCTACTTTTGGCGACTAAAACTCCTTTGATACGAATACTCAAAACACACAGCCCATGACATCCGGCTACTTAGGTATTGTCTTCAACATGGTCCGAATGGTTTTCGGGAAAAAGGGTGCCTCGGCCCGTGCCACGCAGTCTCGTGCTGCTGGCCCAATACCGCAGCCACCACCCAACAAGGGTAGGGTCTCTTTTACCCAGCAAGGCCCCAACGGGCAGGTTGACTACGCTGGCGAGGAGGGCAGTTTCAGTCTGTATTGGGAGTACGGCGGTGGGGATGCCTTGGCCATCATTTATGTGCCCAAAGCAGAGGAATGGGAGGCCCAGACCAAGATTCCATTGTCCAAGCGACAGGAAATACTACACCACATCGGCAGCGAGGCCATTCGGCAGAACACCGGGGGCAAGGGCAGGTTTGAGTTGGATGGCGGGTGGCTGGTGGTAAAAGCGTGAGGGCTGGGAAGGGCATTTTCCTAGCCTGTCATCTGTCGTCTGTCACCCGCACCACATCCACCCCCAGCTCCCGCACCAACCGGTTCAGCGCGGGCAAGTCCTGCTCGCGGAGGGTTTTCCACTTGTCCAGTTCGGCGTTGATGAGGCCGAAGAGCATGTCGCGTACCTCCACGGCCTGTGTGGTGGGCGGGAAGTCGCCCCCGGCGGCGCTTTCCATGACGTTGCCGAGTTTGTCGTTGAGCCGCACGGGGAAGTTCAGCGGGTCTTGGCTCGATTTGTTCTTCGTCTGATACAGTGCCTCCTCGATGGCGGTCATGTCTTTTTCGAGGGTTTTGATCTGCTCGCGCAGGGGCTTCAGGCGCTCCTCGTCGGGCAGGCGGCCGGCGAGGCCCTTCAGCTGGGCGCGCAGGTCGCGGATGTGGCCGATGGCGGTGTGCATCTCCGAGAGTTTGTCGGAGCAGGATTTCACGAAGGCAAACTGCGCGGCGAAGTCCTCCGGTCGGGCCTTCGCGCGCGGGTCGGGCAGGAGCGCGAAGGGTTCTTCGGCGCTTTGGCCCTGTACGGTGAGCCGCACGCGGTAGTCGCCCGGCACGGCTCGCGGACCGCTCAGGCGGGTGGACCAGAGGATGAGGCCGTCGAATTTTTTGGCATCAGGGTAACGCAGGTCCCACACGAAGCGGTTGCCGCCGGCCTTTAGGTCGGCCAGTTTGTCCTCCTTGCTTTGGTTGGAAAATTTC
Source organism: Saprospiraceae bacterium (assembly GCA_026129545.1). Classification (NCBI taxonomy): domain Bacteria; kingdom Pseudomonadati; phylum Bacteroidota; class Saprospiria; order Saprospirales; family Saprospiraceae; species Saprospiraceae bacterium. The sequence goes on along the minus strand of JAHCHX010000003.1, from coordinate 368,330 downwards.
CGCACGGTCGCGCCGCTCGCGTCGAGGATTTCCAGCGTCACGGTGTCTTGTTCGCCGGGTTTGTTTTTCAAATAAAAATGCACCAGCACGCCGCCGGGGTGGTTGGTGCCGGCGGTTTTCAAGTTGCGCACCTGCCGGCCCTCCATGCGGTAGGCCGGCATGGGCTGGTACAGGTGGAAATCCTTGCCGGCGATGGCGTCCGACACCTGGTGCAGCACCGTGAGGTCGTCGAGCATCCAGATGCTGCGGCCCTGCGTGGCGGCGATGAGGTGGTCGTTTTTGAGAGTCAGGTCGGTGATGGGTGTGATGGGCAGGTTGAGTTGGAAGGGCTGCCAGCGGGTGCCGTCGTCGAAACTGACGTACATGCCCTGCTCGGTGCCGCAGTACAGCAGGCCGCGGCGCTTGGGGTCGGCGCGCAGCACGCGGGTGAAGTGCTCCGGCGCGATGCCGTCGGTGATGCGGCGCCACGTTTTCCCGTAGTCGGCGGTGTGGAACAGGTAGGGGCGGTAGTCGCCGGACTTGTACGAGGTGGCGGCGAGGTACAGCCCGCCCTTGCGGAAGGGGTCGGGTTCGACACTGTTGACCATGCACCACTTGGGCAGGTCGGCGGGCGTGACGTTGGCCCAGGTGGCGCCGTCGTCGCGGCTGACGTGCACGAGGCCGTCGTCGCTGCCGGTCCAGAGCAGGCCGGGTTCGTAGGGCGACTCGCAGGCGGCGAAGATGGTGCAGTAGTATTCCACGCTGGTGTTGTCCTGCGTGATGGGGCCGCCGGACGATTTTTGGCGCTCGCGGTCGTTGGTGGTGAGGTCGGGGCTGATGGTTGTCCAGGACTGGCCCTCGTCGGTGGTGACGTGCAGGTGGTTGGAGGCGGCGTAGAGTTTGCGGGGGTTGTTGGGCGAGAAGAAGATGGGGAAGTTCCACTGGAATCGGTAGCGGGCATCTTCGGCCCCGTGGCCCATGTTGTCTTCGGGCCACACGTTGATGTTGCGCTCGGTTTTGTTGCGGTGGTCCACGCGGGTGAGGTAGCCGTGGTAGGAGCCGCCATAGACGATTTCACTGTCGGTGGGGTCCACGGCGATGTGGCCCGATTCGCCGCCGGCGGTGGGTTCCCAGTCGCGTTCGCCGATGCTGCTGCCCTCGGTGCGGTGGCGGATGCGGAGGGTACTGTTGTCCTGTTGGGCGACGTAGATGCGGTAGGGGAAGTCGTTGTCGGTGGTGACGCGGTAAAACTGCGCGGTGGGCTGGTTGTGGTAGGTGCTCCAGGTTTCGCCACCGTCGTAGGTGATCTGGGCGCCGCCGTCGTCGGCGATGATCATGCGGCGGGGGTCTTCGGGGGCGATCCAGAGGTCGTGGTGGTCGCCGTGCGGGGCTGATTTGCCGGTGAAGGTTTTGCCGCCGTCTTTGGAGGTGTGGTAGGCCACGTTCACGACATAGACCTTGTCGGCATCCTTGGTGTCGGCGTAGATGCGGGTGTAGTACCAGGCGCGTTGGCGGAGGTTGCGGTCGTCGTTGAGTTTGGCCCATTTTTTCCCGCCGTCGTCGGAGCGGAACACGCCGCCGTTTTCGGCCTCGACGATGGCCCACACGCGCTGCGGGTTGGCGGGCGACACGGTGACGCCGATGATGCCGAGGGTGTCTTTTTGCGGCAGGCCTTCGTTGCGGGAGATGTCCGTCCAGGTGTCGCCGCCGTCGGTGCTTTTCCAGAGGCCGGAGCCGGCGCCGCCGCTGCTGAGGCTGTACGGGGTGCGGCGGATGCGCCAAGTGCTGGCGTAGAGGATGCGGGGGTTGGTGGGGTCGAGGCAGAGGTCAATGGCGCCCGCGTCGTCGTTGGCGAAGAGGATGCGCTGCCAGGTGCGTCCGCCGTCGTCGGAGCGATAGACCCCGCGTTCGGGCGAGGGTTTGAACAGGTCGCCGAGCACGGCGGCGTACACGCGGTCGGGGTTGGTGGGGTGTACGCGGATGCGGGGGATGTGGCGGCTGTTGGGCAGGCCCATGAAGGCCCAGGTTTGGCCCGCGTCGGTGCTTTTCCACACGCCGGAGCCGGAACTGACGTTGCCGCGCACGGTTTTTTCGCCGCCGCCGGCGTACAGCACGTTATGGTCGGAGGGGGCCACCTCGATGGCACCAATGGAGCCGCCGAAAAAGCCGTCGGAGATGCACTCCCAGGTGCGGCCCCCGTCGGTGGTGCGCCACACGCCGCCGCCGGTGCCGCCGAAGTAGAACAGGTTGGGCTTGCCGGGCACGCCGGTGGCCGCCGCCGAGCGCCCGCCCCGGAACGGGCCGATGCAGCGCCATTCGAGGGCGTTGTAGAGGGTTTCGGGTATGGCCGCTTTCGGCGTAGGCGCGGGCGCGGGTTTGTTTTTTTGGGAAAAGACGGTGGAGGAGAGTAAGAGCGTAAGAGCGAGCAGGAGGTAGCGCATGAGTGGGAATGATTTGTTGGCAAAAAGGGGGAGGCAATGTTACGAAAGGTTTCGGTTTTGGCATGGGCTCCCTACTTTTGCAAAAAACAACCCATGCCTGCTATCACATCGCTCAGCCAACTGGACCCCGAAGGCACATACACCTACGCGGATTACCTCACTTGGAAAATTCAGGAGCGCGTGGAATTGCTGCGCGGTAAAATCCGCCAGATGGCCGCGCCCAATCGGGCGCACCAGGGCATCAGCAGCAACCTGCAACATTTTTTTTCAAATGCGCTCTGGAAAAGCCCTTGCCAAGTGTATTCCGCCCCCTTCGACGTACGCCTCACCCGCTTCAACAAACTGAAAAACAAGGAGGTGGCCACGGTCGTCCAACCCGATCTCTGTGTGATTTGCGACCCGGATAAATTGGACGCACGCGGCTGCATCGGCGCGCCCGACCTCGTGATCGAAATCCTCTTGCCCGGCAACAGCCAAACGGAAATGAAAGACAAATTCGACCTATACGAGGAAGCCGGGGTGCGCGAGTACTGGCTCGTACACCCCGGCGAACGCAGCGTGCAAATTTTTCAACTCAACGAAAACGGCCGCTACATCGGCCTGCGCCCCTACATCTCGGGCGATACCGTGACCACCCCTGTCGTGCCCGGCATGGAGGTGCCCCTCGCCGATGTGTTCGACATTTAAACCCTTGCCCGGCCTGCGCTGTACGCTCCTGCGGGAAGGCCACCGCCGGCCCACTTATCGAACCAACTTCCCCGCGGCATCAAAAAGCACGTCCTTGCTGCCGATTTCCACTTCGTAGAGCGTCTGGCCCGAAGCCCTTGTGACACGGGCGGCCTCCTTGATTTTTTTGCCGGGGTACAGTTTCAGCGCGGCATCGCGGACGGCGGCGGGCAGGTCCGACACGGCGATTTCCATTTCGGTTTCGAGCCAGGTGCCATCGGGCGAAAAGTTGGCCGATGTCTCCCGACCGTCTGCCGCCCGGAACTCGGCCTCCCATTCGCCGTTTTTTTCCCGCGACCAGTCCACCTTGGTCACGCCCGGGAATTGTTGACTAAAACTGTTCGTCACGGACTGCGGCGGGTTCTTTTGGCCGAATGCGGCGAAGCACGACGTGAGCGCGAGCAGGCTCAAAAACAGACTCTTTTTCATAGCAAACTATTTTTTTGTGAATGATGCGACAACGTTTGGAGGCGATTTTGGAGCAATCCCGTGCGCTCAAAACTTGCGGCTGTACCCCACCCGAACGACCTGTGTTTCGAGGTAGTCCGTGCTTTCCAGCCTGAAATTGGTGCCCTCGATGGTCTTGCGTATTTGCATGGTGTTGAGCAGGTCGGTGGCATTCAGCACCAACTCGCCCTTGCCCTGCTGGATGCTTTTTTTCAGGCCCAAATCCAGCGCATAACGGCTGCCGATGCGCCCTTGCGGCAACAGGTCGGGCGCCAGATAGACGCTCGAAATCTGCGTTTCCCAGTTTCCGGGGAGTTTGACGGCGGCGTTCAGTTTGAAATTGCCCGATACGAGTTGTTGCTGTTTGGCCGAATAGGTGGTTGGCACAGGGTATTGGTTGACAACCGAGAAAGCCCCGAACGTGTTGCGGTAAACGTTCGCATTGGCACTCAGCGACAGGCGCTTGGACACGGTTTGCTGCCACACAAACTCGCCTCCCGTGTTCCAACTGCGCCCGGCATTTTGGAAAACATTGTACAGCAGCACGCTGCCCGGCACCTGCGTGGCGATGCGCGTGATGGTACCCTCGATCATCCGGTGATAAGCCGCCGCGTAGAAACTGCCCCGTGCCCAAGTGGTTTTGTAGCCCAGTTCGACGGACGTGGTAAACTGCGGGCGCAAGGTCGGGTTGCCCACTTTGATGAGTTCCGGCTCGTCGTATTTGGGGAAAATGCGGATGTCCACCTCGTTGGGGCGGTCCACGCGTCGGTTGAAAAAGAGCGAGATTTTGTGGCGCTCGTCGAATTTGTACGCGGCCCGCAGGTTGGGGAAGGGCTGAAAGTAGCGGTAGCCGTCGCTTTTGTAGGTGTTGTGGTCGGGGTTCACCTGGTAGTCCACCTGCACATACTCGACGCGCAGCCCGCCTTCGAGTTCGATTTTTTCGCTTTCAAAAACATAGTTTCCATAGAGGGCGGGTATTTTTTCATAGTAATTGGCCCAGCCGCCTGCGCCGGTGTCGAGCGGGGAGTTTTCCCCGGGGAAAAACTGCATATTGACCGGAATGGAGCGGTAGCGCCCCTTGAAGCCGGCTTCGAGGCGCCCCTGCCGGAGCGGTTTGGTGTAGTCCACGTTGAAATCCCAGACGTGTTCGTCGGAGAGCAATTTGAAGGCATCCTGCCCGGTGAATGCCGGCAGGGTGTTGGTGAAAAAGTACTGTTCGTCTTCCCGGTGAAAGGAATAGTTGCCGGTGAGCAGGAGCGTGTGCCCCGGCTGCCGGAACTTGTGGGTAAAAACCGCCGTGCCAAAGGCGGTGTACTTCACCTCGTCTTCGAGGAACTGCCACAGGCGGTAGCGGTTCTCGAGGTTGCCCTCGAAGTAGGGGTTGTCGCCGTTGTCGAGGATTTTTTCGCGGTTGAACAGCCCCGACACGCTCAGGGTGTTGCGGGCGTTGAAGGTGTGGTCAATGCCTGTTTTGGCCGTGGCATAGTCGGTGCGGCGGTTGCGCTTCACCTGCTGGAAGATGACCGTCCCGTCGTCGTAGGTGCGGGTGGAGAACTCGTTTTTGTTCAGGGTGGGAGCATACAGCCAGTCGCCCTGCAAAAAGACGTTGGTGGCCTGCTTGCGGTAATTGACGGAAAAAGAGGGGTTCAGTTTGGGTGTCCCTTGGTACTGCGGTCGGATGGTGGGCAGGTTTTCGCGCTTGACCCAGAGGGCGCCGGCGCCGGCCATCATGCCGATTTTGCCGTTGAACCCCTGCTGTTCCTGTTTTTTGAAAACGAGGTTGATGATGCCCGCACTGGCATTGGCATCGTACTTGGCCGTGGGGTTGTTGATGATTTCGATGCGCTCCAGCGCCGAGGCGGGCAGGTTGTCGAGGCCGGTTTGGGAGCCGTAGCCGGTGAGGGCGGTCTGTTTTCCGTCAATCAAAACGGCCACTTTGTCGCTGCCGCGCAACTGCACCTTGCCGTCTTGCCCGACGGTCACGCCCGGCAGATTGGACATGGCCTGCAGTACCGAGCCGCCCGACTGACTGATGTTGTCGGCCACGGTGAAGGTTTTTTTGTCCATCTTGCCCGACACCTCGTCGGCCTTGGCGGTGACGACGACTTCGCCGAGCGCTTTGGAATCTTCCAGCATGGCCAACGCGCCCAAGTCAAGGTAGGCGCTCAGTTCGCCCACCAATACCCGTTTGCGCAAGGGCTGATAGCCCAGCAGGCCAGCCTCGAGCAGGTAGGTGCCTTTTTTCAGCCCCGAAAAGGTGAAGGCGCCGGCTTCGTCGGTGAGGGTTCCGGCCACAAAGGCGCTGTCTTTTTCGGTTTTCAGCACCAGGGTGAGGTAGGGCAAGGCGGCTTTGGTCTGTGCGTCCTGCACGTTGCCGTGCACCGTCACGCCGCTGCCCGGCGCTTGGGCGTACAAGGTGGGCGCAAGGGCCGAGCACAGCAGGACTGGGAATAAAATCAGGAAAATTTTCATGACGATATGTGTTTTAGGGCGCAAAGGTGTGGGGGGATTTTGGAGGAATTTGGGGGACTGAGGAATACTTGGCAGGGAAAGCCCGGCAAAGCGTCCCGTGCGCCCCCGGCCGAATCGCAAACCGACTTTTGATGGCTTTGTAGGTGGCGATTGCCTAATTTTGCCGTTCCCTGCCTTGCGCGAACCAGTTGGGCTAATTCCTTGCAACGAATGCTAAATTAACCGGACAAGAAGTAACAATGGCCATAAAAAAATCCGAACTCTACGCCTCTCTCTGGGCAAGTTGTGACGAACTGAGAGGCAGTATGGACGCCAGCCAATACAAGGATTATGTATTGGTGATGTTGTTTATGAAATACGTTTCCGATAAGAAAGACCCGCTGGTTGAATTAAAACCCGGAACCACTTTTTACGATATGCTCCAACACAGGGGCAAATCGGACATTGGAGACCAAATCAATAAAATCATTGGCGAGTTTGCCAAGAACAACAACCTTTCGGGTATCATTACCGAAGCCGATTTTAACGATGATGCCAAACTGGGAACAGGAAAAGAAAAGGTTGACCGCCTGACCAACCTGCTCAACATCTTTAATAAACCTGAACTCAATTTCTCTGCTAACCGTGCAGACGGAGACGATTTGCTGGGCGATGCCTACGAATACCTGATGCGGCACTTCGCTACCGAAAGCGGAAAGAGCAAAGGACAATTCTATACGCCTTCGGAAGTTTCCCGTGTGATGGCGGAAGTGATTGGCATTAAAAATTCCAAAAGCCAAAGCGAAACCATTTACGACCCTACCTGCGGTTCGGGTTCGTTGCTGCTGAAAGCGGCTGACCTTGCCCCGCACGGCATCACCATTTACGGACAGGAAAACGACAATGCCACCCGTGCATTAGCCGTAATGAATATGTGGCTGCACAACTTTGCCGATGCCGAAATTGTGCAGGGCAACACCATGGCTTCGCCCCTGTTTACCGATGAAACCACAGGCGAACTCAAAACCTTCGACTATGCCGTAGCCAATCCGCCTTTTAGTTACAAGGCGTGGATGAACGGACTTGACCCCAAGAACGACATTTACAAACGCTTTGAGGGTTACGATGCCATTCCGCCAAAGAAGAATGGCGACTTTGCTTTTCTGTTGCACCTGATTAAATCGTTGAAATCAAAAGGCAAGGCGTGTATCGTTTTGCCTTTGGGTGTACTGTTTCGGGGCAATGCAGAAGCCGAAATCCGCAAGCAGATAATTAAAAAGGGCTACATCAAAGCCATTATTGGTTTGCCGCCCAACTTGTTCTACGGAACAGGCATTGCCGCCTCGCTGATTGTGCTGGACAAGGAAGATGCCGATAAGCGGACACACATTTTTATGATTGATGCCAGCAAGGGCTTCAAGAAAGATGGAAACAAAAACCGACTTCGTGAGCAGGACATTCACAAAATAGTGGACACGTTCAATTCGCAAAACGAAAGCGATAAAAAATATGCCCGACTGGTTCCGATTACAGAAATAGCCGACCCAAAGAACGATTACAACCTGAACATTCCCCGCTACATTGACAGCCAGGAAGCGGAAGACATTCAAGACATAGAAGCCCATTTGCTGGGTGGCATACCCAAGCGGGATATTGATGCTTTGGAAAATTACTGGAAAGTGTATCCAACACTGAAATCGGTTTTATTCAAGCCCATTGAAAACCGTCCCGATTATTACGAACTGATTATAGCCAGCGATGAAATCAAAAGCACCATTTTCAACCATCCTGAGTTTACGGCTTTTGGCAAGCAAATGGAGCAGGTATTTGAACAATGGAAAACCGAAACCATTGCCTATACCAAGGCATTGGACAAAGGACTACGACCCAAACACGAAATACACACCATTTCTGAAAACCTGCTGAAACATTACGACAACAAACAACTGACCGACAAATACGCCATGTATCAGCACCTGATGGACTATTGGAGCCCTGACGGTAACGATGAAGCCATGCAGGACGACTTTTACGAAATAGCCGCTGATGGTTGGGCAGCAGGAAACGAAGTGAAACGCAAAGAGAAGAAAACCAAAAAAGGCGATAAGGAAATGGTGAAACAGGTGGCGGGTATTGAAGGATTAGAAGGCAGATTGATACCCCCTGCCTTGATAATACAGGAATATTTTGCCGCAGCACAAAAAGCCATTGAAGAACTCGAAGCCAAAGCGGAAACGCTGAACGCCAGCATGGAAGAAATGCGTGACGAACACGGGGGCGAAGACGGTTTGCTTGCCAATGCCTTAGACGACAAAGGCAAAATAAGCAAAGCCAACCTTGCCAAAGCCATTAAAGAATTGGGCAAACGCAACGAAGACAATGCCGAAGAATTGGATATGCTGGCTGCCTACAAAAAATTGATGGACGAAGAAGCCGACACCCAAACCCAAATAAAAGCCGCCAAAGCCGAATTGGAAAAGAAAGTGATTGCCCAATACCCCAAACTGACCATTGACGAAATAAAAACCATTGTGGTGGAAAAGAAATGGATGGCAAATATGGAGCAACGCATACGCACCGAAATGGACAACATCAGCCACCGCCTGACCCAACGCATAAAAGAACTGGCAGACCGCTACGAAACACCCCTGCCCAAGCTGCAAAACGAAGTAGATGAACTGACTAAAAAGGTGGAAAAGCATTTGAAAAAGATGGGCTACAACTGGCAACTGTCTGAATTAGGATTTGTTGAATTAAAGGATGATAAGATTACAAAATCTGAACATGCAAATCCAGACACCAATCAAAAGAAAAATAATCCTATCATCCTAACATCCTAACATCCTAACATCCTAACATCCTAAAATCTTAAAATCTTAAAAATCATAATTCAGACAATGGTAGAAGGATTTAAACATACAGAAATTGGCACTATTCCTATTGATTGGGAAGTGAAAACTCTTGGTGAGGTTGGTGAAGTCCGTATGTGCAGAAGGGTTTTTAACCATGAAACAAAAGAGCAAGGTGAAATTCCATTTTTCAAAATTGGGACTTTCGGAAAAGAACCAGATGCCTACATAAGCAAAAAATTATACGATAATTACCGACAGCGTTTTTCATTTCCGAAAAAGGGTGATATTCTTATTTCGGCAGCAGGAACTATCGGTAGGACTTTGATTTACGATGGAAGCCCTTCATATTATCAGGACTCAAACATCGTTTGGATTGAAAATAATGAAACACTCATCCCCAATGAGTTTCTTTTTCATATTCTGCAAGTTGTAAAATACAGCACAGAAGGTGGAACAATACAAAGGTTATACAACAGTATCCTAAGGAATACAAAGTTTACTTGTCCCCCCACCAAAGCCGAGCAAACCGCCATTGCCACCGCTTTAAATGATGCCGATGCACTCATTCAAAAATTAGAACAACTCATTGCCAAAAAGCGAAACATCAAAACAGGGGCAATGCAGGAGTTGCTGACTGGTAAGAAAAGACTGAATGGATTTACAGATGATTGGATTAGTGAACCACTTCTAAATTTATGTTGGTTTCAAGAAGGTCCCGGTTTAAGAAATTGGCAATTCACGAAGTTTGGTATCAAAGTAATTAATGTAACAAATCTTGAAAACGGTTTCTTAAACCTTGACAGAACGGATAGATATATCTCTCTTGAAGAATTTAATAGAATGTATAAACATTTTGAAATTGATGAAGACGATATAGTAGTTGCAAGTTCTGGAAATAGTTATGGTAAAGTAGCAGTTGTGAGAAAAAGAGATTTGCCACTATTAATGAACACCAGTGTAATAAGATTTAAGCCATTAAAAAACCTTGATTACAATTTTTTGCATGAGTTTTTGAAATCGAAATATTTCAAAGAGCAAATTGACTTATTAATAACTGGTGGTGCTCAACCGAATTTTGGTCCTGCTCATTTGAAGAAAATAATTGTTAAACTGCCAAAGACAAAAACAGAGCAAAATGCTATTGCCCAAATCCTTTCCGACATGGACAATGAAATTCAGGAATTGGAAATGCAATTGGAGAAATACAAAATGATGAAGCAAGGCATGATGCAGGTGCTGCTGACGGGGAAAATACGTCTGAATTATGATTCGTAGGATTTCAGGATGATAGGATTTTCTTTACCAATAATCCTACCATCATCTAATCCTAAAAATCCTAATTCTGACAATTAACGCTAAAAGAATTGAGAATGAAACACGAAGAAATAACACATAAAATCATCGGTTGTGCTATGAAAGTTCATACCACGCTGGGCAATGGCTTTCAGGAAGTAATTTATCAACGGGCTTTGGCTATTGAAATGGCAAAGCAGGGTTTGACATTTCAGCGAGAAATGGAAATGACCATTTTTTACGAAGGCGAAGACATTGGCACCCGCAGGGTAGATTTTTTTGTGGAGGAGTGCATAATGGTAGAGCTGAAAGCATTGATAAAATTAGAAGATGTCCATTTGGCACAAGCCATGAACTATTGTCAGGCATATAATTTACCAATTGGGTTGCTTATCAATTTTGGCGGAAAAAGTTTGGAGTTCAAAAGAGTTTACAATGTAAATCATCCCGAAAACAAGGAATACAAAAAGCAAATCCTACAATCGTCTAATCTTAAAAATCCTAATTCTGACAAATGAGCAAAGTAGGACAAATAGAACGCGAAACCCAAAACCGTGTGGTAAAACTGTTCCAAAACGAACTGGGCTACGAATACTTGGGCAATTGGGAAGAACGGGAAAACAACAGCAACATAGAAGAAGAACTTTTGCGTAAATGGTTGTTAGAACGCTATGATGAAAATCTAACGAACAAAGCCATTTATGAATTTACCAAAGCCGCAGGCGACCAAAGCAAATCGCTGTATGATGTAAACAAAGAAGTGTATTCCCTGCTCCGCTATGGCGTAACGGTGCAGCCCGAAATTGGGCAAAACAAAAAAACGGTTTGGCTCATTGACTGGAAAAATCCGCTTGCCAATCATTTTGCCATTGCCGAAGAAGTAACCATAAAAGGCATACACAAAAAACGCCCCGACATTGTGCTGTATGTAAACGGCATTGCCTTGGGTGTGCTGGAATTGAAACGCAGCACGGTTTCCATTTCAGAAGGTATTCGCCAAAATTTAGACAATCAAAAGCATCTTTTCATCAAGCCGTTTTTCAGCACCATTCAGTATGTAATGGCAGGTAACGACATTGAAGGTTTGGCGTATGGTGCCATTGAAACCAAAGAGAAATACTTTTTGAAATGGAAAGAAGTTACCGAAGAAACGGGCAAAGAATTTCCGCATCTGTTGGAAATTACAAAACCCATTCGGGACAAGGCAGCCAAGTATGATTATCCTTTAGACAGAAACATCATTGAACTACTGAACAAAGAACGCTTTATTGAATTGCTGCACGATTATATTGTGTTTGACCGTGGCATCAAAAAGCATTGCCGACCCAATCAGTATTTTGGTATCAAATCGGCTCAGGATTTTGTAAAGCGAAAAGAAGGCGGCATCATTTGGCACACGCAGGGAAGCGGAAAGAGTTTGACCATGGTGTGGCTTACCAAATGGATAAGAGAGTTTAACGACAATGCACGGGTGCTCATCATTACCGACCGTGAAGAACTGGACGAACAAATTGAAAAGGTTTACAAAGGCGTTCAGGAAGACATTTACCGCACCAAAAGCGGCAGGGATTTACTGCAACAACTCAACGACACTTCGCCCTGGCTGATGTGTTCACTCATTCACAAGTTTGGTGGCAAAGACAAAGGCGAAGAAGCCACCGATGAAGATGTAGAAAAATACTTGCAGGAACTCCGCAGCAGTATTCCAAGCGATTTTAAAGCCAAAGGCGACATTTATGTGTTTGTGGACGAGTGCCACAGAACACAATCGGGGAAATTGCATGAAGCCATGAAGCAATTTATTCCCGATGCTTTGTTTATCGGTTTCACCGGAACGCCATTGTTGAAAAGCGACAAGCAAACCAGTTTGGAAGTTTTCGGCAGATACATTCATACCTACAAATTCAATGAAGCCGTAGCGGACAAAGTGGTGTTGGATTTACGCTATGAAGCCCGAGACATTGAGCAAAACATTAAGTCACCCGACAAGATAGATGAATGGTTTGAACTGAAAACAAGAGGACTGACCGACTTTGCCAAAGCCGAATTGAAACAGCGTTGGGGAACCTTGAAAAAAGTGTTCAGCAGCAAATCACGATTGGAAAAAATTGTGTTGGATGTGGTGATGGATATGGAGAAAAAAGAACGACTGCAAAACGGCAGAGGCAATGCCCTGTTGGTTTCCGATAGTATTTACAATGCTTGCCGTTATTATGAGTTGTTTCAAAATGCAGGATTGAAAAATTGTGCGATAGTAACATCATTCGTTCCCAATGCCAACGATATAAAAGGCGAAGGAGACAACTATACAGAGAAATTGCAGCGGTTTGAGATTTATCAAAAAATGCTTTCCGCATACTTCAACGAAACACCAGAGGAAGCATTAAAGAAGGTTGAGCAGTTTGAAACCGAAGTGAAGAAAAAATTTGTGGAAGAACCTGCACAAATGAAACTGCTGATTGTGGTAAATAAACTGCTTACAGGTTTTGATGCTCCGAGTGCCACGTATCTATATATTGACAAGAAACTGAGAGACCACGGGTTGTTTCAAGCCGTTTGCCGTGTAAACCGTTTGGATGGAGACGATAAAGATTACGGCTACATCATTGACTACATGGACTTGTTCAAGAGTTTGGAACAGGCATTTAATGATTACACTTCCGAAGCGTTTAGCGGTTACGAGAAACAGGATATTGACGGACTTTTGAAAAACCGCTTGCAGAAAGGTAAAGAACGATTGGACGAAGCATTGGAAGCCATTAAAGTATTGGTTGAACCCGTTGAGCCACCCAAAGGAACAATTGAACACATTCGTTACTTCTGCGGAAGCAATACAGAAAACCCTGATGAACTAAAAGACACTGAGCCAAGACGTGTTGCCCTATATAAATTGACCATTGCTCTCATTCGGGCTTATGCCAACATAGCCGATGAAATGAAAGAGGCAGGTTACACCGAAAAGGAAACGGAAGCCATCAAAGCCGACATCAAGCATTTTGAAAATGTCCGCAAAGAAATTCAGTTAGCCAGTGGCGACTATATTGATTTAAAGCAATACGAGCCAGCCATGCGGCATTTGATTGACAGTTACATCGGGGCAGAGGAAAGCCGCCTGCTTGCCAACTTTGACGACATGAGCCTTGTGGAAATGCTGGTGCAGGAGCCACAAACCACTTACGAAAAACTCCCCAAAAGCATATCCGGCAATCCCGATGCCATGGCAGAGTCCATCGAAAACAACCTGCGCAAAGTCATCATCGAAAAAAGCCCGACCAACCCCATGTACTACGAGAAAATGAGTGTGCTGTTGGACGAACTCATTAAAATGAGAAAAGAAGCCACGTTGAAATATGAAAAGTATTTGAATGAAATCATTGCTTTGTCGGGGAAAGTCCAAAAGCCAGGTGCCGCCACCGACTACCCGGGCGCCGTCAACACCAACGCCAAACGGGCCTTGTTCGACAACCTGGGGCGACAGGAAGCCCTGGCAACCGAATTGGACCACAAAATCCTGACAACAAAGAAAGACGGTTGGCGGGATAACATCCAGAAATCGAAAGCCGTGCGGAATGCCATCACGGAAGTACTGAATCGCCACGGCATCATGGACGACATGGAAGTGCATCGCATTTTTGATTTGGTAAAGAATCAACGGGACTATTGATGGAGCAAATCACTATCGGCAACATAAAAATAGATATCGTGCGCAAAGACATCAAGAACATCCATCTTGCTGTTTACCCACCGACAGGAAGGGTGCGCATTGCGGCGCCATTGTCCGTCAGCGAAGACGCCATCCGACTGTTTGCCCTTTCAAAACTTGGCTGGATAAAACGCAACCAAAGAAAGTTTGAAGGACAGGAACGCATTTCACCAAGAGAATACAAACAACGGGAAAGCCACTACTTTCAGGGCAGGCGGTATTTGCTCAACATTGTGGAGACAGACAAAACACAGAAAGTAGTTTTGAAAAACAAGAAGTTCATTGAACTGCACATCAAGCCCGACACACCAACCGCAAAGCGACACGAAATCCTGACCGAATGGTATCGGGTGCAACTCAAAAAACAAATCCCTGCCATCATAGACAAATGGGAGAAAATATTGAACGTAAAAGTTGACGATTGGCAAGTAAAGCAAATGAAAACCAAGTGGGGTTCGTGCAACATCGAAAAGAAACGGATTTGGCTCAACCTCGAATTGGCAAAGAAACCTGAACATTGTTTGGAATACATTATCGTGCACGAAATGGTGCATTTATTGGAACGACACCACAACGACCGATTTCAGTATTTCATGGACACCCACCTACCCAACTGGCAGCAACTGAAAACGGAGTTGAACAAGTTGCCCGTCAGTCATGCGGATTGGAGTTACTGAGGCAGCGTAAGGTTGTTTGCCGGGGCATGGCCAAGCGCGGTCCCGCCTGATATGCAGGTCAAAGCCCTCATTCCGCCGTCTTTGCCTGATGAAGACGTCAGGCAGGTCGGCCAAATGCTGCCCCCTCTCCATCATTCCCCCTGTTTTGACTGCTTCCTGAAGGAATCCCGGATTTGGGCGATGTTGGCGATGACCAGAATGGTGAAGAAGAAGGAGACGAACAGCTCGAACATGACAAAAATCCGCGCGCTCGATGCCTGCGGGATGATTTCGCCGAGTCCGGCGGTGGTGAACGTAGTCACGCTGAAATACAGGAATGCGAGGAAGGTGGCCGCGCCCTGACCGGGGTCGAAACTGCCCGCAAAGGCATCCTTCTGGATGTGGTACAGGCAAAAGTAATCAATGCCGAACGACAGCACGATGAGCAGCACCGTGAGCACGACAAAGGGGATGAACTCGTGGAAGTAGAACTCGCGCATGGTGGTCGCCCGGATGTTTGTCAGGGTGAACCAAATGAAATAGCCCGATTTGGCCACGCTGATGGCCAGCAGTATCGCTTCGCTGACGGTGGGGTTGGTCAATTCGTAAGCATCGAAGAGAAAGACCGCAACCCCCAGCAGGATGACGGTCACATATTTGATTGTTGCGTGGAGATGCTTCATGCGAACCTGATTTTAGTCGCCCAAATGTCCTCCGCAAAAACCAATTCGAGGCCGAAACCTTCCTGCGCGCAAATTTCCCCCACCATGGCCAAGCCCAGGCCCAGCCCATCGGTTGGGCTGTTTCCGCGGGCAAACCGCTCCCGCAGGGTTTCGACGGGTGCGCCCGGCGGCGCAGCGGCGTTTTCCACGAGGAGGCATTGCGCGTCCAGAACAACGCGCAGCCAGCCGTCGGGCAGGTTGTGTTTCACGGCGTTGGTCAGCAGGTTGGCCACGAGCGTTTCGGCGAGAAACGGATTGATGACGAGTGTTTTTTCCGTCAAATCAGCCTCGACAGCGAGCCGTTTTTCGGCGATAAAATCTTCGAGCCACACTAATTTTTTCTCAACAAGCGGCTTCAACGGCACCGGTTGTTTCTCGGCAAACTGGTTGTTTTCGATTTTCGACAACAGCAGCAGCGCCTGGTTGAGCCGGGCCATGCGCCGGGCGCTTTGGCCCACGAGGTCGAGGTGGCGCCCCTGCGCTTCGCTCAGATTTTCGTCTTGCAGGAGCAGGTCCACCTTGTTCTGAATGACGGCGAGCGGTGTTTGCAGCTCGTGGCTGGCGTTTTCCGTGAATTTTTTGACGGTCTGAAAATCCTTGCGCACCTGGTCGGTGAGGGTTTCGAGGGTCGCGTTGAGTTCCCGAAACTCTTGTGCGGCGGCGGGCGGCAGGCGCAGCGGCTCCTGGTCGGTGAGTCGGAAGTCGCGCATGGCATCGAGGGTCTGGTAGAACGGCTGCCACACGTTCCGCGCAACCGCCCGATTGACCCAAAGGATGGCCCCGAACAGGAGTCCGAACGCAAGGGCGAGCATGGCCACGACCAGCATGGCGAGTTCTTGCTGCTCCAACGTGCTCTGAAAGATGGATACCTGCACCCATTGCCCTCGGATTTGCATCGGGAAAGCAAGGTATCGGAAGGGTTCGAGTTCATTTTCGAGTGGATTGAGCAGCATGGTGTCCGCCAGTTTTTCGCCGAAATCGGTCGCTCCCGGCGGCATGGGCACGGCGACGAGGCGCGCGTCGATGCGCTGGAAAAACGCGGGCAACGTGTCGTGCGCTCGCGCAAATTCCTCCAGGGCAAAACGGGTGTCCGATAGTTGTTCGTCGGTCTCGTGCAGGATGACGCGGTACAGCACGATGTATATCGCCACGCCCGCCGCCACAAATACCGGCAGCGCGACGCGCCAGAACATCCGTTGGGTTTGGTGCAGGAGTTTCATGGCTTGTTCGTGAATTTGTAGCCGATACCGTAAACCGCCCGCAGGTAGTCGCCGCAGCCGCGGTCGAGGAGTTTTTTGCGGAGGTTTTTGATGTGCGAATAGATGAAGTTGAAGTCGTCCATTTGGTCGGCATCGTCGCCGAGCAGGTGTTCGGCGATGCTTTCGCGGCGCAGGACGCGGTTGGGGTTTGCCAAAAAATAGAGCAGCAGGTCGTATTCCTTCGGGGTCAAGTCGAGCGCGGCATCCCCGACGGCCACGCTGCGCTCGTTTGGTCGGACCCGTATTTCGTGAAAGACGAGGTCGTTGATGCCGCCAAAATGCCGGCGGCGGAGCAGGGCCTTGATGCGGGCGTTGAGTTCGGGCAGGTGGAAGGGCTTGGTCAGGTAGTCGTCGGCCCCCAGTTTCAGGCCGATGATGCGGTCGTCGAGGGCGTTGCGCGCGCTGACGATGATGACGGCCGCCTCGGGGCGTGTTTTTTTCAGGTTTCGGATTACATCCAGGCCCGAGCCGCCGCCGGGCAGGTTGACATCCACGATGAGGCAGTCGTATTCGTACAGGGCGGCTTTTTCGTCGGCGGTCGGGAAGTCGGCGGCGTGTTCGACGCGGTAGCCCTCGCCCTGTAAGTACTCGCGGACGGTGGCGGCCAGTTCCGGCTCGTCCTCAATGAGCAAGATTTTCATGGGGCGAAAATACGGGCCGGATTTTGGATGAATTTGGGCGGACGTGTTGCTGTTGCCGTCCTGCCCCCCGGTTTACAGTGCCACTTTAAAGTGGAGATTTGCACGTTGTCGGCAGCCCCGAACCCGCACTGCCCGATTTGATCTAGTGCCTCCTGTACTTTCCTTGATACTTCAGTTAAGTTTGCGCTCTTTCAGGACATCTTCCAATTCCTTATGGTTGTTTGGGGCTTTAAGCAGTTTGTAAATGAAAAAAACGGGAATCAACATTGGAATAAGGTATCCCAATCTTTTTTCTGAAGATAGACCCCAAGAAACAACTCCGAAAAGGAATATTCCAGCCAGAAAGCCGATCCAAATAGCATAAAAGAGTTTAGATTTCCTCATCTTTTTTTTCTCGGCTAATAGTTCTTCGTCAGTCAGATTGTAAATGTCGTTTTTTTTCATAATCCTCTGTTTTATAGATTTCTGTTTTGCATTGCCCACAACGTTTTGGCGCTTGGCGTAGTGGCGGATTTCGGAGCACAAAACTGTCAACCCAGCACTGCACTTGAATAGAAGCACAAAACTCCAAGTTTGCACATCACCCCGCCTGACGCAAAACCCGTGTTAGCGGGTTGTTGTTCATTTCTTCGTTTCATATATCAGTTGCACAACGCCTGATTTATATTTATTCGTCTTAATCAAAGTTAAATTTATTCGTTCTTTCAAGTCTTCAAATAAAGGTTTACCGCTTCCTAATACTGTCGGATGAACGGATATTCGGTAAATGTCAATTAGTCCAAGTTGTATAAATGTTTTAATTAGACTTGCTCCACCATAAAGCCAAATGTCCTTACCTTCTTGGTTTTTAATATTTGTTACTTCGTCCGAAATTCCTGAACTGATAAACGATGCATTTGGGTCTTGTCTGTTTTGTTTTGAAAATACATATTTTCTCTTTGAGTGAACTCCTTCCCAAAGTTTCAACTCCGTTTCACTTGCATTTTTTTCAGGCCGAAAGTTTCCCCATAAATCATAACTTACACGTCCATAAAATATGGTGTCAATGGTTGATAGAAAACCATCAAAGTCCATATCATCGTCCATTATGCACCAATCTATTTCTCCATTAGAACCTTCAATATATCCGTCAAGAGTTACGGCTAAGTCTAAAATTACTTTTCTCATTTACTCAATCGTTTAATGAATTTATGCCTTGTTCTTTCAATTTTTCAAGGTGTTCTTTCATTGTCTTTACTTGTTCTGCTGGATGTCCTTGCCAAACGGTTACTTCTCCAACTACTCTGAAAGGCTTGGTAGAACGATAAGATTGCGTTGGATTTCCGGGAAATTTCTTGTCGGTCAAGTCCGGGTCATTCTCAATTTCTCCTGTTGGTTCTACCAAATAAATTCTTTCACGTCCGTCACCGAAAGCAAGTTCTGCTCCCCAAATTGCTGCGTCTAATGTCCCTGTCAAAAAAATGTATTTTGCGTTTTTTTGTTGTCCGTAGTTAGAGTTGAAACCAACTTCAATTAAGTCGCCAACTTTTAGGTCTGCCTTAGTCCCGTGAAAATAAGTCTGAGCGAAAGGTGTTGCTCCTTGTACGCTTGTTGAAATTGATTTATTGTCGTTATTCTCCATTGTCAAAAGTTTATTTGTTCGGACTGGTCGGTATTTACAATGCCCGCTAACGTTTTCGGGCTTTGCGTTCGGGCGGGTTTCGGAGCACTAAATTGTCAACCAGCACTGAACTTGAATAGAAGCACAAAGCTCCAAGTTTGCACGTCACCCCGCCTGACGCAAAACCCGTGTTAGCGGTTCGGCTTTCTTTATTTAAGTATGCTTTGAAGTTTTGTCTTTAGAGTTTGTTTTCTGTGATTATAAAATGTTATAAAGTCTCTGAAGTCTAAACTTAGAGTATTGTCAATGTAGTTGTCCGCAAGAAATTTGTTTATGTCGCTAACTACAGGATTATTGTTTTCGTCTCTTGAATTTAGCCAATCAGCGAACGATGTTTTATTTTTTTTAATATTTTCTATTCCTTCCAATAATTGCAAGTTTGGTAAAGAGTCTCTGCACTCGTAATACGTTGCAAAGTCTGTATTTGGAATAGAAAGATTACTCATTTTTGCGTCCGTGAATTGAGATTGTGGGTGTATATGGTCTTGATGAAACTTTACTTGTCCGTATTTTAAATTTGGATATAAGAAAGACAACACAAGAAAAGCATTATTGCCTTTTTTGTAGCGTAAAAATTCATCAATATCATCATCATTAATTTTTAATGATTTATTTGATGGCAATTTCAAACCTACTATGCTGTTAAAACTAAATCTATTCTCTCTTAAAGTGTAGTCTGTAGCTCCGTCTGGTTTAGTTCTTAATGAATTTCTAAGATTAGTCAAAACAGTGTCGCCTTGACCACTAAATACATTTTTCAAAAGAGCGTGAAATAAATATTTCTTTAGTTCATATTTTGTGGCTGAATCTAACACACCACCTTTCATCAAATAATATGATATTGGTAAAACAGAATTTTGAGAAGATAATGTAGCTCCACTCATTCCAAATTCAACAAGAAGCTCAATTGTTCTTTGTATTGCTTGTTTGATTAGATTCCAATTGTCTTTTATTTTAATAACATTTTCTGTTTTAAAACTTCCAACCTTAAATAGAACATCACAATCTGTTAACATCAAACAACATCTCATTACAAAGTCGTTGTTGAAATTGAATGTGTCCCCTAATTTATTGATTGTCGTTAAGAAGGATTCTATTTCATCTCGTCCATTTTCCCAGTTAGCAACAATCGTTGAAAATAATAGGTCTGTTTTAGAAAGAATAGTTCCACCGCTATTAACACGAACGAAAATTTTCAAAATATTATCAAGCTCTTGCTCTTCAATTTTGAAGAAGTTTATTAGTTCTTCTCTGACTAAACGTGAATGAATATCTCTAACTATCCGTTTGATTCTACTTCTTGTTTCTTTATCTGAAAGTGCATTGATAGTAGGATTGTTACTTACTAAATCATCGTAAAACTCATCAACTGGTGGACTATCTTTATCCCAAACAAGCACATCTCTTACTTTAAACCACAATGTTGTTTCATTCTTGATTTTTGCATCATCTTCTGTTATAAAGCTAAAAGAAAAGTTGTTTTCGCTGTCTTCGTCTAAATGAATTTGACTTAGTAGATTAAGGTGTAAAGTCTTCTTTGGAAAAGCGGAATCATTGTCCCAAGAAAAGTAAGGCTTTTTTACAGCATAAGTTCCTTGCAGTGCTAAATAAATTGAACTTAGACGCTGTTGTCCGTCTAATACACCAATGATTTCGTCTTTTAGCTCAGGGTTAGGAACACGAATATTTAAAAAGTTGTCACGCTGGTGATAGTTTTGAAGAAACTTGTAAAAAACATAGTTGTCTATATGTGGTCTTTTTACAAACCAAAATAAAAAAGTGCCTATTGGATAGCCTTGTTGAATAGAATCAAAAAGTTTTTCAGTTTGTTCTTGTTTCCAAACAAACTTTCTTTGAATTGCAGGTAGATAAATTTCGTTGTTTCCAATTTTTTCTATTATCTGTTTTATTGTCAATTTTTCGTAACTCATTTTTCTGTCTGTTTGCTTTGATATGATGTGTTGTCTTTTTAAGCTGACCGCTAACGCCCGCTCCGCTTGGCGAAGTCCAAAAAAATTTCGCGAAGCGAAAAAAATTTTTTTGGATTTTGCCAAGCGGACAGTTGTACGCAGTCCCGAAGGGGCGGCGTACGGCTGTCCGCGAAAGCGGAGCGGGCGTTGCGCCGCAATCCCGAAGGGATTGCGGCGCAACGTTCGGGGCTTGGCGATGTGGCGGAATTTGAAAAACGTCCTGCCCGGAACTGTTGATTATTAAAGCTAATTAGTTGATGCTTACAAAATACAGGTGAATAGCGTTCCGTCAAGCTAGGAATAACAGACGCCACATGTACCAAAGTTGACGATTGCGTTAAAGTCCGCCGACATAACGCCAAACCTCTTGTTGTAGGCAGCTTTTATTTCTTGGTAGTGGAAATATTTAACTGACAATGTAATTTTGCGCCATGATAACGGAAGTTCGTCGTTGCCACCGCTGTGAAAGCAGCAACATCGTCAAAAACGGGAAAAACCGCTCCGGCACCCAAACCTACAAGTGCAAAGATTGTGGTTGCTGCCGGGTATTGGACAGCAAGCAACCCAGCAGGAACATGGACCCCGAACTGGTGGAGCGTGCCTACCAAGAGCGGCAAAGCCTTCGAGGCACGGGGCGCTTGTTGAATGTCTCGCATCGGACGGTACTCAATTGGTTAAAAAAAAAGCCCGGCAACTCCCCCCATTCAAAACCACCATTGAGGAAGGACAAGCCGACGACCAGTTAGAGGCGGACGAAATGTTCACTTACATTCGCCGTGAAAATCAATCAAGTACGGGTCTGGATTGTCCAGTGCTGTAGAACTAGGCAGATACTTTCCTTTTTCATTGGCGATGGCTCGATGGACTCCTGCAAGCGCCTTTGGCGAAAACTACCCTACGAGTACCAAAAATGCTTGAGTTTCAGCGATTTTTGGACGGCGTACCAATGCTTGCCCAACGAAACACACTACATGGTCGGCAAGGAGACCGGTCTGACAAACCATGTTGAAAGGCTGAACAACACCTTGCGCCAGCGTATCAGCCGATTCGTCCGAAAAACCCTCTCCTTCTCCAAAAAGGAGTATATGCTCAATCTGCACTTCAAACTATTCGCATACCACTACAACTTAAATGTCATCAGTTAAATATTTCCACTACCTATTTCTTTACGTTTATAAAAGGGCTTTTTAGTAAATACCAAAATTTTTGTCGTACTGGATTGTCAAACTCTGATAGTCCATACTTGATTTCACTAACAGGAATTTCTTTATAAGTTTTAAAAAGCTTATCCCAGAAAATAAATATTAAACCGTAATTAGAGTCAGTAAACCTTTGCTCTTGATGATGATGTATTTTATGAAAATTTGGCGAAACTATTATTTTTCCAAATGTTCTGTCAAACCAACTAGGCATTATAAAACTGGTATGATGTAAAACTAATAATGGCATATACAAAATGAGCCAAAAAATCAATATAGTTCCGTCAAGCCCGAATATTACTGCTGCTGTAACAGTAGCGAGATTATCTAAAATAGCATCAAGAGGATGAAATCTATATGTTGTAGAGCTGTCCATTATTATGTCACTGTGATGCACTCTGTGAAGACGCCAAAACAGTTCCCAAGTATGAGCAAGTCGGTGTGAAAAATAATATGTCAGGTCAATACAAAAAACACCGAAAATTACTTTCATGTAATAAGGCAGTTCAATAATATTAAAAAGCCCATATTTATTAGCATCTGTCCAGTTTAAGACTTTAAGAACTAAAGTAGCCAGTCCAAGATTCAGTAGAACATAGCCAATTTGAAGAATAATATTGTTGATTAAATGAGGTGTCCTTTTAATCAAGGATGACACTCCTGTAAATATTTGTTCTAACGAAAATAAAAATGCCAATATAAACGCCATGAAAATGTCTGGGTTAAGATTGGTCAGATAGTGAAATACCTTTTCTATCACGGTTTAAAATTTTAGGGTCTGTCAAAGTTGCCTACAACGTTTTTGGGCTTTGCGGTCGGGCGGGTTTTGAAGCACAAAACTGTCAACCAGCACTGAACTTGAATATAAGAACGAACCTACGAGTTTGCACGTCAGCCCGCCTGACGCAAAACCCATGTTAGCGGTGGTTTTTTCTTTTCTGTTCATACTGTCAAAGTTAATAAATGTCCAACGTGGTCGCTTAATTTTTTGTCTGTGTTCCAAGTTTCAATTTCTATATGCTTGTTCTCTATAAAGTCGTTGCTCAAAATAATATGGTCAACTATGTCAGCAATTTTTGCGGTTGTATTTGTTAGTCCGTAAGTTGTAAATGCGTCCAAAAGTATTTGTCGAGCCTTATTACTTGGCCAAGGTCGTCCCGAAAATGTTACGTTCAAGTCGCCTGCAATACAAACCTGTCTGCCGGGAAATATCTTTTCAAAGTCTGCAAGTTGTCCGTTGAGGTCGTTATCGAAACGTGGTTGGCGGTTTGCAAAAACTCCAATAATTGAACCGTAAACTGTCAAAAGTCCAAACGGGGTTTCAATATCTGTGCAAACAGTCGTGTAACTGTCAAAAGTTTTGTGTTGAGTTGCCGCCTTATACTTTGTCAATATACTAACTCTGTTTTCGCCAACGTTATATTTTATGCCGTCAAATTCGGTCGGCAAAAGGTCTGTTGAAATGCAACTGTAATTATCAAGTTGAATTAATGAATTTGTTTCTGTCAGCACTAAAATGTCAGCATTTATGTCAACCAACTTGTCAAGAATGAGTTGATTTTTTCTCTTGTCGAGCCGTTCTAAATTCCAAGTTGCTATTCTCATTTTTGTCAGTCAATTATCTATGCTTACCGTGTCTCGTAAAATCACCGCTAACGTCAAGGCATTGCTGTCAGGTGTGGCATTGCTGGTAATACACTTAAATAAAGATAATCAGATGCCGTGCTATTCGTCAGCCCAATAGCAGTACATCAGCCACACTTGCAGCAATGTACTGTTGGTGGCAGTTTTATTTATTCTCTGATTTTGTTTTATGATACACGGCTACAATTTCTTTAACCTCGTCCCATTTATATTTCTCCGTCGCCGTTATATTTCCATTTTTTTCCAGCGTAAAATCAAATGTCCACCAGGTATTTTCTGGCCAGCCATAAATTGCAAAATGGTTGTTGCCCTTATAATCAAATCCTTGTCCGTATGGTTTGTTTTTAATCCAAAGTTGTCCGTCGTTATTGAAGAATTGTATCGTCTTTTTCCTATCGGCAGTAGTATATTCCCCTAACAACTTGTCTAAATTCTTTGCAGAGACGACATACTTTTTCGACAAAACAATGTCGAATTGCACTTGACTTACCCCGTTTACCACCTGTGTTTCCAAAATACGCCGGGAAGCTTTGCCGTTGGCTGAGGAAAGGTCTTCTTTAATGTGTGGGTCGCCCTTGAAATAGATTTGCGTTATGAGACTTTGATAACCTTCTGCCGAAATCAATAAATGAAAGTGAGCAGGTCTATAATTTACGGGGCCGTCAAGATACGGAACGGGCATTTGTGTGGTGAATTCATATTCTCCTCTTTCGTTGCAATAAGTTGTCCCTCTGTACAAAAAAGCATCTGTGTCGTTATCATAGACGCCTTCAGGCGAGCAATGCCACAATTCGATCTTGGCTCCTTTGTATGGCGTCGTACAATCGTCATGTCTGACAACTCCTTTTAAAATAATTTTTGGATGGTTTTCTTCTGCAACAACGAGGTTGTTCCTAATAGGGCTATCCGGTCTGTAGAACGGACCTAACAGGTCAGAGGTTGTTTCACAATCCCCGATATATGTATTTCCATACAAATAGGGGTGGCCAAGAGCTGTCAACGCAACTGCTGTCAGCGTTGTGTTAATTAGAAAGTCTCTTCTATTCATATGTTGTTAATGTTAAGAAAGAAGTTGAACAATTGCCACCAACGGTTTCGGGCTTTGCGTTCGGGCGGGTTTCGGAGCACAAAACTGTCAACCAGCACTGAACTTGAATAGAAGCACAATGCTCCAAGTTTGCACGTCCACCCGCATGACGCAAAATCCGTGTTAGCGGCTGGTGTTGTTATTACTTTGTCTGTTTCGATATTCTTTTAAGGAACTTCAACTCACAATTATCAATATGACCTAAATGGATTTAAAAATCATTTTCAACTTACTTCAAACGCTCTACTAATTCTACACGCCTATTTCGTTGTTTTCCTTCGTCCGTTTGATTAGTTCTAATTGGAGCTAATGGTCCTACACCTTTTGCTGTTATTTGGCGAGCAGATACACCTTTTTTTATTAGTTCGTCTGCAATCTTTTGGGCTCGTTGAATTGAGAGGGTCATATTTGCATCAAAATCACCAGTATCATCAGTATGACCAACAATATAAAAATTTTTGGTGGGATTAGCTTTGATGTAAGAGAACATTTCATCAATAATACCAGTAGCTGAGGGCAATAAAGTAGATTTACCCGTTTCAAACAGTGCCTCATAGATGACTACTTTCCCTTCTGCTTTAATTTGATTTTTGATGTATTCAGCCGTTATCTTAACCATATCTGCATCCATACTTTTCTCTGTTAAGATATCAATGTAGGTATAAATTGTATTATCAACATCTGCCACTCCAATCGTAACGTATTTGTTGCTTTCTGTCCCTTTTAATACAGCACTCAAGTAGTATTTTCCGCTATAAATTTTGGTTATTTCTTTTGAAGGGAAGGTACTTCTACTCTCTACTTTATTATTCTCGCTTCCGTAAATGGTAATAAAAAAGTTCTGGAATCCACCATCATTGCAACTGCGGTCAGAGCAGCTAAACAGTATGCTCAATCCTGATTTTTTGAGCTGTTGTTCATAATTTCTGAATACTTCAAGGGCGGTGCGTCCTGAAGGACCTTTGTAGAGAAAGCACTCTAAAGCACCTTCGGGAGTTGATTTTTTCGGAAATTCTCCATACGAAAGCGGACCTTCTGCTATCAGATATTGCACATAATTGCTTTGATACTGGCCGATTAAATTACTACCTTCATAGCCGCTAATTGTTAACTTTTCGTTTTGAGCCTGCAAAGGAATAGCAATAAGAAATAACCCTAAACTAAAAAGTAAGTTAATCAGTATCGTGCAGTTAAAATGATTGGGGGCATATAAACTCATTTTGCTTGGCTTAAATTTTGAATAGCCATTTTGTGTTCGGCTATTGATGTTTTTGGTGTGATGACGCCTAAACATTATACCAAAGATTTGGAAAGAAATGGATAGCAACATAGGTAAAATTTCTTACGTTTGTATTATGTTAAAATGAAATCTTATAATCTTTAATCTGTTAGTATGCCTGTATTAAGCTGTTCGTTATCAATACTTTCGTTAACACTTGCCGCTAACGCCCGCTCCGCTTGGCGAAGTCCAAAAAAATTTCGCGAAGCGAAAAAAATTTTTTTGGATTTTGCCAAGCGGACAGTTGTACGCAGTCCCGAAGGGGCGGCGTACGGCTGTCCGCGAAAGCGGAGCGGGCGTTGCGCCGCAATCCCGAAGGGATTGCGGCGCAACTCTCAAATATACGAAAGTTTTGTCGTATTTTTTGTATTGTCGAAGCCAACAATACAAAAAGTACGACAAAGCCCCTACTCGTTTTTCAGGTTTAAGGCATCAAACGGACTTTTGATGTTTTCCAGTGTTCGGTTGCTGACATGTGTGTAGCGGAGCGTCGTTTTGATGTCGTTGTGCCCCAAGAGTTCCTGGATGAGTTTGAGGTCTGTCCCGGCCTCGTGCAGGTGTGTGGCATAGCTGTGCCTCAGGCTGTGAAACGTGACGTCCTGCAAAATTCCGGCAGCCGTTTTGGCCCTCCTAAAAATCTGCTGCAAGCTGCGCGTGCTGTACGGGCTTTCAGGGTATTGTCCTTCAAAAAGCCAATCTTGGGGTTTGTAGGCGACATAGTATTTGCGCAGCAACTCCAATATCCCTTGTGACAGGGCTACCGTACGGTCTTTTTTTCCCTTTGCCCCTTTGATGTTGATCACCATGCGTTCCGAATGGATATCCTTGACCTTCAAGTTGACCACTTCGCTCACCCGCAGTCCTGCGGAGTACGCCAAGTATAGCATGGTCTTGTGCTTCAGATTCTCGAGCTGCGAAAAGAGACGCTCCACTTGTGCGATGGCCAGCACATTGGGCAAAATGACCTTTTTTTTGGGCCGAGGTATTTCGATAAACATCTTTGCTCGCCCCAACACCTGCTCGAAATAAAACTTCACGGCATTGATTCTGCTGTGCAGGGTGTTTTCCGACAATTTCAGATTGTTGGTGCAGTGCAAGAAATACGCCCGAAGATGTTCCGTGCTCAGGGTATCTACCGGCGTGCTGTCATCCAAGTACTGAAGCAGTTGTACAAACTCGTTGCGGTATGTTCGGATCGTGTTCGGACTGTACGCCTTTAGCTGCAAGGTTGACACGAATGCCGTCAGAGCCGGTTGGTTGACCGAGCCGATGCCCGGCAGAACAGTATCCGAAACCACCGGTTGGCTTTCCAGTCCAAACATCTTCCGGTACGAGGCAGTATCCAGTACATACCAAGCCTTTTGCGATTGGCTCCATCGAGCGTCGGTCAATCTTTTAGTTTCCTCGATGAGTGCCCGGTCGTACTCAAATCGAATGTAGATGACCGCTTGGCCCTTGTGGGTACCCACACTGTACGAGACCTGTTTGTTGTTTTGTAGTGCCATATCGTCTGTGGTTTCGATTTGAAGTACGGCAAAAGTAACCACAGCCCCACCAACTTTCAAAATCTTGGCGCGTCGTTTTTTATTCCTAGCAGATTCAAGGTTCGAGTGTAGCAAATGCACAGGGCTTTCAAGCCTGTTCTTCAGGTTTGCCAAACAAACCGGGGCGTGAAGAGGCTTCTATGTGCCCACACTACTGGACATTTTCAAATTCACCGCAGAGACGCGGAGACGCAGAGTTTTTATTTTTTTGAAAATCAGATTCTTAGAAACCCTCCGCGTCTCTGCGTCTCTGCGTCTCTGCGGTTGGAAAAATGTCCAATAGTGTGCTATGTGCCTCGCTTCCCCGCACCAACCGTGCCACCAACTTCTTGGTCTCTTGCTGCGGGCTTTTCGCTACTGCACCAAGCGTGTGGGCGCGCATTCCGCCCGCGCTGTTTGGCGAAGCCGCGCCGGATTTTTTTCCGCCTGCTCGCAGCAGGGCAGCGGGCTGGAGGCTAAAACACCGTCGTACGGCAGGCTGCGGTGCTCGCCGCTGTGGGTCTGCGCTTTTTAATCTGGGTGCGGTGGGTTTTTCCATTTGGAAAACAACAACTTTGCGGTCTTTTCAACCCGATGCCCCGGAGCGGCATCGGGAAAAATCAACCTGTCTTTAACTGCTACAACATGCTGAAAAAACACGCTGTTCTGCTCGGCATCTCTATTTCCGTATTCCTGCTGCTGTGGGCCATGCAGGTGTATCCGGGCGGCTCGCTGTCCGACAAGGATTCCGTCGGCTTTGTCTGGTCAAAAAATTTTATCAGCAACCTATTCGCGGCAAAAGCGGTGAACGGTTCGGACAATCCATCCAGACTCTGGGCTGATGCGGGCATGATCTTCCTGTCGGCGAGTTTCGCGCTATTCTTCATCGGATTTTCCAAAAGAATACCGCATACGAGAGCCGCCAAGGTCATCAAGTACTTAGGCTCCGGTGGTATGCTGTTTACCTTTTTGATCGTGACCCCCTTGCACGATCTCATGGTCACTATATCCGCCACCTTGTTTCTCTTGAGCATGTTTTACATCACGGTTTTCATTCTAAAATCAAGGTTGCACCTGTTCAAGGTGCTGTGCATCCTCTACTTGTTGTTTTTTTACTACACCCTGTACATCTATGGTTCGGGCGACTATTCGTTTCTGCCGATTGCGCAGAAGATCGTTTTTGTCAGCACCATCGTACTGGTGCTGGGGCTGGAGTATTTCACGCGAAAAGAAGACTTTGAACATCTTGGAACGGCGAGGCGAAATGGAGAATGAGCGCGAGTGGGTGGTGGCTTATGAAAGGAAACGATTTGCTGATAAAGTGGGTGGGCGGTGCTACGGAAGACTTGGGCTTTTGGGTTGTGGCATCTTTGCCAAAATAAGTGTACACTTGCCCTCAAAAACTGTTCGTTCATGAATAAAAGCATCCTTTGTCTCGCGCTCGCGTTGCTGCTCCGCGGCAGCGTTTCCTTTGCTCAAGATACCTTTTCCATCGTCGCGGTGGACTCGCTCACCGGAGAGGTGGGAAGTGCGGGTGCTTCTTGCATTAGCGCCGCTAACCTTCAGACTTTTTTCCCCGATTTCGCTCCTGATTTTCTCGGTGACCTGTTGCCGGGCCGCGGTGCTATCAACACCCAGTCATTTTATTTGCTTCAAAATCAGTTGAACGCTCGCGCTCGCTTGACGGAGGGGCTGTCGCCGCAGGGAGTGCTTGATTGGTTGGTGGCGAACGACGCACAGGGCAATTCCACTCAACGCCAGTATGGTGTGGCGGCATTTCAGAATGGTGCGCCGGCGGCTGCGGCTTTCACGGGGGTCAATTGTTTCGATGTGAAGGGCCACCGAGTAGGCCCCAACTATTCGATTCAGGGCAACATCCTGTTAGGGCAGGGGATTCTCGATTCGATGGAAGCGCGTTTTCTTAGTGCCGAGGGGTGCCTTGCCAACAAGCTCATGGCCGCTATGCAAGGGGCCAAAGTGCCCGGTGCCGACACCCGCTGTTTGAGCAATGGCACCTCTTCCATGTTTGCCTTCATTAAAGTCGCGGCACCCGACGACAGCCCTGAGGAGCCATATTTGCGCCTGTTTGTTTCCTACAATCCGGTAGGCATTGAGCCTATTGACTCTTTGCAGGCGTTGTTTGATGCCAACTACATTTGCCTGAGCAGTTTGGAAAATGCGCGGCACGCGCTCTCCTTTTCCGTTTCGCCCAATCCCGCTTCCGGCGAGGTGCGCGTGACGTTTCCCGACGACTTGGGCTTCCTCCGCATGGATGTTTTCGACGCGCAGGGCAAACTGGTCGAAACCCGCCCCAACATCGCTTCGGGGACGCGCCTACACATCCAACAGCGTGGACTGGTTCATCTGCGCCTCACGGACAAGGAAGGTCGCATGGGCGTGAAACGGGTGATTTGTGCGGATTAGAAACGGCCTGCTCGTTTTTCCAGCGCCTCGCGGCTCAAGGTGATGAGGTGGCCGATGGGCTTGCCGTCGCGGTAGGTAATCACGCGGAGCGTAATCGGGCCTTCCGGCAATTCGACGGGCTGGACATATTTTGAGGAAAACCTGTCGGGCATGGTGTCGTCAATGGAGTAAAAGATGTCCAGCCCCGGCATTTCGTTGTCCATTTCCAGCCACAGTTTCCCGTCTTGCCGCCGGGTCTTCACAATCGCGTCGTAAACGGCGCGGGAATAGTTGATTTCGGCCACATCGGCGCGGGCAAAGTGGGCCTCCATGCGATTGGCGAAATCTTCCCAGTTCTTTTTCTCCTTGGGCGACCAATACACTTCCGAGAGCGCCCATGCGCGAGGGTACGTCATGTATTGCGCGTAGCGCAGGGTAGGGACTTGTTCGGTCCAAAGATTGCCCTGCCCGCCAAGGATGTATTTCGGGTCAACGCCATCCGGCACAGGTTCGAAGCTATAGCTCTTTTTGGCTCGCAGATACGCATAAATGGGTGGGTCTATCGTCGGCTCGCCTTGGTTGTAGTCCAAGTAGGCATAAGTAGTGGGAGTCATCACCACGTCGTGGCCCATTTGTGCGGCCTCAATCCCGCCCTTGATGCCCCGCCAACTCATCACCGTTGCGTTGGGTGAGATGCCGCCTTCCAGAATCTCGTCCCAGCCAAGCAGTTTTTTGCCTTTCGAGTGCAGGATTTGCTCCACGCGCCCCATGAAATACCCCTGTAAATCCTCCACATGCCGGATGTTGAGTTTTTTCATCAAAGCCTGACAGCCGGGGTCTTCCTTCCAGTAGCCCTTGTAGCACTCGTCGCCGCCGACGTGAATGTAGGGGTTGGGGAAAAGCGCGGCCACTTCGGTGAATACCTTGTCCAAAAACTCATACACCTTTTCGTCGGAGGGGTTGAGCGTGTTGTCAATGTTCATCTTGAACGTGCCATTGCCATACCACTCCGAAAAAGGCGTGCCGGGGTTCACCTTGGTGTCGGGGTTTTTGGTGCAGCTCAATTCGGGGTAAGCAGCGATGGCCGCCATGCTGTGGCCGGGCACATCTATTTCCGGCACAATGGTCACGAAGCGTTCCTGTGCGTACCGGACGATTTCCCGAATGTCGTCGTGCGTGTAAAAGCCCCCATAAGTGGCCGGCTCGCCGGGTTGGGGGTCGGCGCGGTCGCCAAAGCGTCCGGCGCGTTGCACCCGCCAAGCCCCGACGGAAGTCAGCTTGGGCAGCGATTTTATTTCGATGCGCCAGCCATTGTCGTCGGTCAGGTGCCAGTGAAACGTGTTGTATTTCAGCCGGGCAATTTGGTCAATGTGTGTTTTCACGTCCTCTTTTGAGAAAAAATGGCGGCTCACATCGAGCATAATGCCGCGCCAAGCAAAACGCGGGTAGTCAGCGATTTTCACGAGCGGGATATTCCAGTCCACTTTTGCGACGGTTTTACTTTCCACCTCTTTTGGGAAAAGTTGCAACAACGTCTGCATGGCGTAAAACAAGCCTGCGGGTTGGTTGGCCGTCATCACGATGCCTTTGGGCGTGGATTCGAGGGTGTAGCCTTCCTGACCCAACCTTGCGTCGGGGGTATTGTTCAGCCTTAGTTGTATGGCGGCAGAGGTGCTTTGTTGTGCTTTGAGAGAAAAGCCCGTCGGAGTGTTCAATTTTTGAGCGAGCATTTCGGCAATTGCCCGACCTTCGGGTTTGTCGAACCCAATGGTGGCGCCCCGCGCCAGCGCGTAGGTTCCGTTCGTCACTTGCCATTCAACGGGTTGTGGAATCAGGTTTAGGGAGTTGTTTTGAGCATTGGCCATGCCAAACATGGCGAAAAATAGCGGGCAGAGCAAATAACGCAACATGGAACAATAATTTAAAAGTGTGGCGGCGAAGGAATAAATGTTTTTTGGTTGTCCCAAATTTCCAAACAAAAAAAGAACACACGATGAAACAGACACCCTTCATTAGCATCCTCCTCTTGCTGGCCATCTGTGCCAACGCTCAATCCCCGCCCGTTCCCCCATCAGGGCATCCTTTTTTCGGCATCAACTCGTTTCCGTGGGTGCCGCTCTCCAAAGTGCGGCCTTTCGGCCTGGTACGCCAATACCAAATGACCG
Organism: Saprospiraceae bacterium; assembly: GCA_026129545.1. NCBI lineage: Bacteria > Pseudomonadati > Bacteroidota > Saprospiria > Saprospirales > Saprospiraceae > Saprospiraceae bacterium. Next base: position 336,230 of record JAHCHX010000003.1, on the reverse strand, counting down.
AGTGGACTTGGAAGAAAGACGGCATCACGGTGGCCCCTTCTCACGGTGCCAACGACGAACATTACGACTCGCTTTTTGCCGAGGCCAAATATAAAGGTGTCACGATGGTGCCCGTGTTGAGCTGGCGGCCAGCATGGCTCAAGCCCAAAACGGCTGGCGATGCTTGGCAACACGAAACCATGAACGACCCCGCCACAGACCCCGCCAACCCCCTTTCTTATCGGCAATGGGCCGCCTATCTTTATCAATGGTCGGCCCGCTATGGCAGGCAGCAGCATCCGGCAGAGCGCCTGAGGGTAAGCCCGGAAGTGCGCTGGACGAACGACTCTAAAAACACAAGCGCCTCAGGGCTGGATTTGCTCCACTACATCGAGCCTGAAAACGAACCCAACCGGTGGTGGCGCCCCCCTGCTGCGCAGTACACCCCCGAACAGGCAGCAGCCATGCTTTCAGCAGCTTACGATGGCCATGAAGGACAAATGGGGCCACTCTGTGGCATCAAAATCGCCGATTCGACCATGCGCGTGGTGATGCCGGGTTTGGCAGACATCAATGTTGCCTATTTGGATGCGATGCTCGCTTGGTGTCAATCGAACCGCCGTGACCGGCGGTTCCCAGCCGACGTGCTGAATGTGCACCATTATTGCAACGCCGCCAACCGCCGCGACAATCCTCGCATCCACCTCACTCGTCATGGGGTGCAGCCAGAAGCCGACAGCCTCCGCGAGCGCCTCCGCGACCTGGTTCGCTGGCGCAACAAAAACCTGCCGAACATGCCGATATGGCTTTCCGAATTTGGATACGACACGCATCCTGCCAGCCCCCAGCGAGCCGTGCCGCACGGCGGGCGCTCTGCCGAAACGGTGCAAGGCATCTGGAATGCCCGCGCTTATTTGGAGGCGATGGCCGCTGGCGTGGATGCGGCGTTTGTGTTCACGGCCATTGACGAACCCAACGAACAGTCGGGGGGGCTGTTCACCTCTTCGGGCATCATGCAGGGGGAGCATCCGCAATCGGGAAATCCCTTCGCGGCAAAAGCAGGGTACGAAATACTGGAACAATTGGCGACAGACCTGACTGGTCTGCGCTTCTCGGCTGATTTGTCGCCTGCGCCGGAAGTGCGGTTGTATGCCTTCGACCCCATGCCCGGAGTGCCGAAGCCGCGCATACTGATAGCATGGCTGACTTCGGCAAGCGGAGCGACGCGCACGGTGCAAGTGGGCGGGCAGATGATTTTGGTGACGGAGGTGCCGCAAACTTTTTTCAGAAAATTTTAAAACCTACTTGGTTTTTCAGATACGGTGTTCTTACCTTTGCGGGCGCTTTTGAAAAAGGGGTCTCCAAATCTTGTTTGGTTGAACTGGTTTTTCAAGACGCGATTTGAAATTTTAAATTCCTTCAAGGGTAATGAATCAGAAAATTCGCATCAAACTCCGGTCTTACGACTACAATCTGGTGGACAAGTCCACGGAAAAAATCGTGAAGACCGTGCGTGCGAGTGGAGCCGTTGTGACTGGCCCGATTCCGCTGCCTACCGAGAAAGAAGTTTTCACAGTGCTGCGCTCGCCGCACGTGAATAAGAAAGCTCGTGAGCAGTTCCAGTTGCGCACCCACAAGCGCTTGATTGAAATCTACACACCCACCCAGAAAACGGTGGATGCTCTCTCCAAATTGGAACTGCCGAGCGGTGTTGACATTCAAGTCAAGCTTACCTGAGTTAATCTTCGAATTGCTGATTTCCGGCTTTTGATTTTAAGACCGCGATTTTGATTCAAAGTGCCAAGCCCAAATGGGGGTAACTGAACAGAATCGGACGCTTACCCGTCAAAGGGAATTTAAGCGTTTTTTTTTCGGTAAAAAAATCTGCGCCGAAACACATTCGACAGGTACGCCTCCAAAAATCCGCAATCGAACAAATCCAATCGTTCAACCATAAAATTCGAGACACAGTGAACGGTCTGATTGGCAAAAAAATCGGGATGACCAGCATCTATGACAGCAACGGCAAAAACGTGGCAGTCACCATCATTGAAGCTGGCCCCTGCGTCGTCACGCAAGTGCGCACCGAAGAAAACGACGGTTACGCTGCCCTCCAGTTGGCTTTCGGCGACCGCAAAACGAAAAACACGCCCAAGCCTCTCATGGGGCATTTCCAAAAAGCGGGTCTTGAAGAGCCGCTCTACAAAGTGAAAGAGTTTCGCAACATGAGCCTGACCAAGAACCTCGGCGACGAGGTGACGGTGGCCGACGTGTTTGCGGAAGGCGACAAAGTGGTCGTGACCGGCACCTCCAAGGGCAAAGGCTTCCAAGGCGTCGTGAAGCGTCACGGCTTCGGCGGCGTGATGCAGCAAACGCACGGTCAGCACAACCGCCTTCGAGCGCCCGGCTCGCTCGGCAACTCTTCCTTCGCCGCCAAGGTGATGAAAGGGATGCGCATGGCAGGCCAAATGGGCAACGAGCAGGTAAAAGTGCGCAAACTGCAAATTTTGAAAGTGTTCCCTGACCAGAACATCCTCCTTATCAAAGGCGCGATTCCGGGTCACAAGGGCGCTTATGTAACAATTGAAAAATAATTTCTTGACCAATAATTTCCGCAGGAAATGAAAGTTTCGGTCTATAACATCAAAGGCGAATCCACCGGCAGGTCAGTAGAGCTCCCGGAAGAGATATTCGGCATCGAACCACACGAGCACAGCGTTTGGCTTGATGTGAAACGCTACCTTGCCGCTCAGCGCCAAGGAACCCACAAATCGAAAGAGCGCAGCGAAGTCAGCGGCTCCACCCGTAAATTGCACAAGCAAAAAGGCACGGGAGGCTCGCGTAAGGGCGACATCAACAACCCCCTCTATCGCGGTGGTGGCCGAGTATTTGGCCCACGTCCACGCAACTATGACATTCAGGTCAATGCGAAAGTGCGTCGCCTTGCCCGCCGCAGCGCCCTTTCAGCCAAAGCAAAAGCAGGCGGCATCATCGTAGTGGAAGATTTCACTTTTGAAGCTCCTAAGACAAAGGATTTCCAAAACATTTTGACCGCCCTCAAAGTGGCCGACAAGAAGCCCCTCACGGTATTGGGCAGCTACGACAAGACGTTGTACCTCTCCTGCCGCAACATCGAAAAGGCTTCCATAGCACCCGCTTCCGACTTGAACACCTATCAAATCATGCAAGCAGGAGCAGTCGTCATCACTGAAAGCGCGATTGATAAAATCAAGGAAAATTGTGCGTAACCTCTCGTTGCTCGTTCATCGTTGACCGCCAGTAGTTCTAAAGTGGCCAGCGAACAGCGAACAACCAACAACGAACAACAAAAATGGCTAAGCAAATTTTGATAAAGCCAGTCATCACGGAAAAGGCGACCAAACTCGCCGACAAGCGCAACACTTATGCGTTCGTGGTGAACAAGGATGCCAACAAAATCGAAATCCGCAACGCGGTCGAAAAGATGTTCAACGTCTCCGTTGACCGCGTGAACACGGCGATTATGCCGGGCAAGCCCAAATCGCGCAGCACCAAAACCGCCATCGTGCGCGGCACAAAGTCTTCATACAAAAAGGCTTATGTGACGCTCACTCCGGGCGAAACCATTGACCTCTTTGGCGCAAGCGAATAAAACGACCTGCGTTCGGCAGATTAAAAACAGACAATAACTTATTGCTACCATATCACGATGGCAGTCAAAAAATTCAATCCGCTTACACCGGGGCTTCGTTTCCGGGTTGCTGTTTCGAGGGAAGAGCTGACCAAAGGCGCCAAGCCTGAAAAGTCGCTCATCGCCCCGAAAAAAAGCACTGGCGGTCGCAACAGCGACGGTCGCCGCACCATGCGCTATCGCGGCGGCGGCCACAAGCGTCGCTATCGGATTATTGATTTCAAACGCGACAAAGCAGGTGTGGCCACCGTACAGTCCATCCAGTACGACCCGAACCGCAGCGCCTACATCGCGCTCATCCAATACGAAGCCGACGGCGAAAAAAGCTACATCATCGCGCCAAAAGGTGTCGAAGTCGGCCAAAAAGTCATGTCGGGTCGCGGTGTGGCCCCTGAAAACGGCAACTGCCTCTTCCTATCCGAAGTACCATTGGGCGCTTTTGTCCACAATGTAGAGTTGCACCCCGGCCAAGGAGGCTCACTCGTTCGCAGCGCAGGCACAAGCGCCCTGATGATGGGCCGCGAAGAGCGTTACGCCGTCTTGAAAATGCCTTCCGGCGAAACCCGCCGCATCCTCCTTACCTGCCGTGCCACTATTGGAGTGGTGAGCAACCCCGACCACAGCCTCGAGGTAATGGGCAAAGCGGGTCGCATGCGCTGGAAAGGCTGGCGCCCACGCAACCGCGCCGTTGCGATGAACCCCGTTGACCACCCCATGGGTGGTGGCGAAGGCCGCGCGTCGGGCGGGCATCCGCGCAGCCGCAAAGGACTAAAAGCCAAAGGAATGAAAACTCGTTCGCGTACAAAAGCTTCCAACGCGCTTATCATCAACCGCCGGAAGTCAGGAAAATAAAAGTTGAGTTGAGGATTTGTTGAGGCATTGATTTCGATTTCAATACCCTTCGGCAAATCGCCTCCAAGTCAGCATCAAGTAAATCAACGCATCAACATTCGACAAATGCCGCGTTCACTTAAAAAAGGCCCTTACGTCCACCACTCATTGCTGGAGAAAGTGGCCAAGTCAAAACAAAGCAACCGCAAGCAGGTGATAAAAACGTGGAGCCGTGCCTCGATGATTATCCCCGACATGGTCGGCGAAACCATCGCGGTACACAACGGCAAAACATTCGTCCCCGTTTTCGTGACCGAAAACATGGTCGGCCACAAACTTGGAGAGTTTTCACCCACGCGCAACTTCCGCGGCCACGCTGGCAACAGGAAGTAAAAAACGGGGTGTGCTGAAACAATCTCACGCTCTATATTCAACAAGCAATCAACAATTAGCAATAAGCACTCGAAATGGAAGCTGTAGCTAAACTGAGAAATATCCCGATGTCGCCGCGCAAAATGCGTTTGGTAGTGGATAACATCCGTGGTCGCAAAGTGGTGGATGCCTTCGGTATATTGAAGCACACCAACAAAGAGGCAGCGGTATGGCTTGAAAAACTCTTGCTCTCGGCAGTCAACAATTGGGAGCAAAAGTCCGAACAAGAAGGCGCTGCCGACGACTATGAGCTCTATGTCAAGACCGCTCATGTAGACCCGGGCAGCATCATCTATCGCTTCCTGCCCGCGCCCCAAGGTCGCGCATACAAAGTGCGGAAGCGCCGCAACCATGTCACCATTGTGGTAGAAAACCGCGTCGCTCTCGAAGGCGAAAGCGACGAATAAACAGCCATCTGAACAACACACATTCACTCAATCACTCATTCGCACGATATAAATGGGTCAGAAAGCAAATCCGATTGGTAATCGCTTAGGCATCATCCGGGGTTGGGACTCCAACTGGTTCGCCGACAAAGACTACGGTCTTAAAGTGGTAGAAGACGAAAAAATTCGCAGCTACCTCCGCGCTCGGCGCCCCAAAACGGCCTCCAACGACCCGCGGGAGCGCAACAAGCCGATGCAAAACGGCATCAGCCGAATCGTCATCGAGCGCACCATGAAGCGCGTTACCGTCACTATCCATACTAGTCGTCCCGGCATCATCATCGGCAAGGGCGGCAAGGAAGTTGACCTCATCAAGGAAGAGCTCAAAGTGCTCACCGGCAAAGATGTCCAAATCAACATCTTTGAAATCCGCAAGCCCGAACTCGATGCCAACATCGTTGGAGAGCAAATCGCCAAACAAATAGAAGCACGCATCAACTTCCGCCGTGCAGTCAAAGGTGCCATTCAAGGCTCGATGCGTGCCGGTGCGGAAGGCATAAAAGTTCGCGCAAGCGGGCGTCTTGGCGGGGCGGAAATTGCTCGTACCGAGGAATACAAGGAAGGACGCACACCTCTGCATACTTTCCGTGCCGATATTGACTACGCTTGGGTTGAAGCCCAAACCGTTTACGGAAAAATCGGCATCAAGGTATGGCTGTTCAAGGGCGAAGTGCTCCAAAAACGCGAGCTGACCCCATTTGCCGCAGCGGAAGGTACAGGTGGCGACCGGCGCGACGACCGTCGTGGTAGCGGCGAGCGCCGCGAGGGCGGTGGCGGCGAGCGCCGCGACCGTCGGGATGGCGGCAGCGAGCGCCGCGAGCGCCGTGAAGGTGGTGGCGAGCGTGGCGAGCGCCGCGAGGGCGGCGGCAACCGTGGCGGCGGCAATCGCGGCGGCGGCGGCAACCGTGGCGGTGGCAATCGCGGCGGCGGCGGCGGACGCCGATAAAAAAGTGACCTGACAATTAACGGCGCGTTTGAATTACCCTTTTTCAAGTTTTCCAAGCATGCCGTACATTTGCAGCCCTTTTTCTGAAAAGCGGCTGATAAAAACAAACTTTGATTGAGAGGCTTTTAAATTGACACACGATGTTACAGCCAAAACGTCAAAAATATCGCAAGCAGCACAAAGGCCGCAATCGCGGCCTGGCACATAAAGGAAGCTCGATTTCCTTCGGCTCGTTTGCGCTGAAATCTTTGGAATTCAGCCGCCTGACCAGCCGTCAGATTGAATCGGCTCGTGTGGCGCTTACCCGCAACATGAAACGGGAAGGCAAGGTCTGGATCCGCGTTTTCCCCGACAAACCCATCACCTCCAAACCTGCCGAGGTGCGTATGGGTAAAGGTAAGGGTGCCGTGGACCACTTCGTGTGCGAAGTGCAACCCGGACGCATACTGTTTGAAGTGGAAGGCGTGAGCCAAGAACTCGCCTACGAATCGCTTCGGCTCGCGGCCCAAAAACTTCCGGTGCTCTGCAAAGCCGTCACGCGATACGACTACGAAGGATAAAAACTAGTCTGGTTATTCGGTTATTTGTTGATTTGGTTATATAATTTTAAATAACTAAATGACCAAATAACCCAATCAACAATAAAAACACAATGGCAAAGGAGAAATTGAATGTTGCTGAAATGTCCGACGCAGACCTGCAAAGCCAATTGGCTAGCTTGGAGCGCGAATACCAGCAAATGAAATTCGACCACGCGGTCAAAGGGCTCGCCAATCCAATGGAACTACGTGAAATGCGTCGCGACATCGCCCGCATCCTTACGGAAGGCCGAAGCCGCGAACTGGCAGCCATGTCGCCAGCCGAGTTGGAAATGCGTTCCAAGCTCCGTGCGCGCCGCCGCCGTCAGAAATAAAAAAGAGTTGAATGGGTTGGGTTTGTTCGAGCGGTTGAATTGACTTCGGCTTGTGCGAAAATCCAAACAACTTCAACGGATTCAACGAATTCAACAAAAATTGACATCTACATAGATGGAAGCAGTATCAAGAAATCTTCGCAAGCAGAAAATAGGCGTGGTGGTTTCCAATAAAATGGACAAAACCATCGCCGTCATGGTGGAGCGTCGCCTGATGCACCCGCTTTACGGAAAATTCGTGAAGCGTTCCAAGAAGTTCTTCGCTCACGACGAAGAAAACACTTGCAATGTCGGCGACACCGTACGCATCATGGAAACCCGCCCGCTCAGCAAAATGAAACGCTGGCGCTTGGTCGAAATCATTGAAAGAGCGAAGTAAATAATCGTTGTTCGTTGCTCGTTGCTCGTTCTTCACTACTCAGAACCAACAACCAACAACCAACAACCAACAACCAAACAAAGTCATGATTCAGCAAGAGTCTCGTTTGAATGTGGCCGACAATTCCGGCGCTAAAGAGGTACTTTGCATTCGCGTTCTGGGTCATACCCGCCAGCGTTATGCGGGAGTAGGCGACAAAATCGTCGTGACCGTAAAAGATGCCAGTGCAGGCGGGGCCATCAAGAAAGGCACCGTGTCAAAAGCCGTCATCGTGCGCACACGAAAGGAAATCCGCCGCAAAGACGGTTCCTACATTCGCTTCGACGACAACGCCGTCGTGTTGCTCAATGCCGCTGACGAACCGCGCGGCACCCGCATCTTCGGCCCCGTCGCCCGCGAACTCCGCGACAAAGACTATATGCGTATCGTCTCACTCGCGCCCGAAGTTCTTTAAACATTCAATGTGGCCACATTGACCACATCATCAAATTGCCACATTAGCACATTATCAAAATGGCAACGAAACATAAAGTAAAACGCTTTGCACCCAAATTGCACGTCCGCAAGGGCGACACAGTAATGGTGTTGGCTGGCGACGACAAAGGCAAGACCGGGCAAGTGCTCCAGGTTTTCCCCGATAAAAACCGCGCCATCGTGGAAGGAGTCAACATCGTGAAAAAACACGTCAAAGCCACCCAAAACGAGCCTGGCGGCATCCAAGAAATGGAAGCCACCATTCACATATCGAACCTCGCGTTGCTCGACCCCAAAACAGGCGAGCCGACCCGCGTCGGTCGTCGCCAAGAAGATGGTGTAAGCGTTCGCTATTCAAAGAAAACTGGAAACGTCATTAAGTGATGAAATACATACCTCGTCTCAAGACAAAATACCAGAAAGAAGTTGTGCCTGCGCTCATGCAGCAGTTCAACTATACCTCCGTCATGCAAGTGCCGCGTTTGACCAAGATATGCGTCAACCAAGGTATCGGCGACGCGACGGGCGATAAAAAAATGGTGGACAACGCTGCTACCGAGCTGACGACCATCGTCGGTCAAAAAGCAGTGCCAACCAAGGCTCGCACCTCCGTGTCGAACTTCAAATTGCGCGAAGGGATGCCGATTGGCGTGCGCGTGACGCTGCGCGGCGAGCGTATGTACGAATTCCTCGACCGCCTCATCAATGTGGCCTTGCCCCGCGTGCGCGACTTTCGCGGCGTGAACGACAAATCGTTCGACGGGCGCGGCAACTTCACCATGGGCATCACCGAACAAATCATATTCCCTGAAATAGACATTGACAAAGTGTCGAAAATCATGGGCATGGACATCACATTTGTCACCACCGCCAACACAGATGCCGAGGCTTTTGCCCTGCTGAAGGAAATCGGGATGCCGTTTGTGAAAAAATAACCAAGACTCTCATTCTCAACTCGATATAAGAGCACAATGGCAAAAAAATCAGTTATTGCCCGCGAGAAAAAACGCCAGCGTTTGGTTGCAAAATACGCCGAGCTCCGCAAGAAGCTCAAAGAAGAAGGCAACTATGACGCATTGGACAAACTCCCGCGCAATTCCAACCCCATTCGCTTGCACAACCGCTGCTTGCTCACTGGCCGCCCGAAAGGCTATATGCGCAAGTTCGGTATATGCCGCGTCAAATTCCGTGAAATGGCCCTTTACGGCAAAATTCCCGGAGTCACGAAAGCCTCGTGGTAAAATCCGTTGTTCGTTGACCGTTGTTTCGTTGTTCGTTTGAAAAAAATATGAACCAACAACCAACAACCAACAACCAACAACTAACAACCAACAACTATCAACTTTTGATACAATGCACGTCACCGACCCGATAGCAGACTATTTGACCCGCATCCGCAACGCGCAGATGGCTGGTCATCGCATCGTAGAGATTCCGTCGTCCAAACTAAAGCAGGCGATCACGGAAATACTGTACGACCAGGGTTACATACTCAAATATACGTTCGAGGACAAGAATGCCGAGAACAAGCAGGGCCTCATCAAAATTGCACTCAAGTACGACCCGCAAACGAAGCAACCAGTCATCCGTGAGCTGGTGCGCGTCAGTCGTCCAGGCTTGCGCAAATTTGCCGGATCCGCCAACATTCCGCGCATCATCAATGGCCTAGGCGTTATGATCGTGTCAACCTCCAAAGGGGTGATGACTGATAAGAAAGCACGCGAAATGAACGTCGGCGGCGAATTGCTCTGCTACATCAGTTGAAGTTGGAGGGTTTTTAGAGTATTTAGCCCATTGAGTTTTCTAAATCATTCTAAATCCCTCTAAATCATTCTAAATCAGAAACTAAGAACTCATCTGCGATATGTCACGCATTGGTAAATTGCCGATAACGCTTCCCGCAAAAGTGGAAGTTTCGGTGGCCTCCGACAATACGGTCACTGTGAAAGGCCCGAAAGGCTCCCTTTCCCAAAAAGTGGACCCAGACATTAAGGTAAAAGTGGAAGATGGCACGCTCACGGTCGAGCGTCCCACCGACCAAAAGCGCCATCGTGCGTTGCATGGCCTCTACCGTGCACTCATCAACAATCTCGTGGTGGGTGTCAGCGAAGGCTATACTCGTGAGATGGAAGTCATCGGTGTCGGTTATCGCGTCGAAAACCAAGGCAACCTTCTGACACTCACAATTGGTTACTCGCACCCAGTGATGTTCTACGTTCCCTCGGAAATCAAACTGACGACGGCCATGGAAAAAGGCTCGCCGCCGTTGATTCGCCTTGAAGGCACCGACAAGGAACTCCTAGGGCAAGTATGCGCCAAGATTCGCTCCTTCCGCAAGCCTGAACCCTACAAAGGCAAGGGTATCATGTTCAAGGGTGAGCAGATTCGCCGCAAGGCTGGCAAAACTGCTGGCGCGAAGAAGTAATCTTAACTTGCCGATTCCCCGTTCTCAAATCAATCGGCAGTGAACAATCAACAATCAATGTCCCGGTCGGAAATCGGGGCAACAATTTGATAAGCGACAATGAAACGCACCAGACAACAGAGCCGCAAGCGCATCCACTTGCGGATTCGCAAAAAAGTCAACGGAACGCCAGAACGCCCGCGTCTAAACGTGTTCCGTTCCAATAAAGCCATCTACTGCCAAATAGTGGACGACCTCAAGGGGCACACATTGGTGGCAGCCAGCTCGGCCGGTCTTAAAGGCACCAAGACTGAACAGGCGGCAGAAGTAGGCAAACTTATCGCTGAGAAAGCCAAGTCCGCCGGAATCGAGGCGGTGGTTTTCGACAGAGGCGGTTATCTCTACCACGGTCGCGTGAAGGCTTTGGCCGACGGCGCTCGTGAAGGAGGACTTCAATTTTAAAAATGGTTATTTGTTTAGTTGGTTTTCGACGATTTGAAAAAGCAAGTTCAAATCAGCGCACGGACCAACATAACCAAATCAACAAAATAAATAACAGCAAAGCATCATGGCAAGGCAAGAAAGAGACAACACCCGCGCCGCGGAAGAATCGGGTCTCAAAGAAAAACTCGTGTCGCTCAATCGCGTGGCCAAAGTCACCAAAGGTGGCCGGACGTTCAGCTTCGCTGCCGTTGTGGTAGTGGGCGACGGGAAAGGCCAAGTGGGGCAAGGCTTGGGCAAGGCACGCGAGGTATCGGAAGCAATCGCCAAAGCGGTGAAAGATGCCGAGAAGAACCTCGTGAAAGTGCCCATTCTGAACGGCACCATCCCACACGAGGCGCGCGGCAAGTACGACGCAGGTCGCGTGCTCATCAAACCCGCCGCACACGGCACGGGCGTAATTGCAGGTGGTGCCATGCGTGCAGTGTTGGAAGCCGCTGGCGTACACGACGTGCTGGCTAAGTCACAAGGCTCCTCCAATCCGCACAACGTGGTGAAAGCGACCATCGCCGCTCTCACGAGCTTGCGCAGCCCGATAGAAGTGGCGCGTCAGCGCGGCATTTCGATGGAAAAACTATTCAACGGCTAATTCTTTGTTGCTCGTTGTTCGTTCCGAAGTATTGGTTTCAACGAGCAACGTTCAACGAACAACGTTCAACGGACAACGAAAATGAGCAAAGTAAAAATTACGCTGGTAAAAAGCCCGATTGACAAAACCAAACGTCAGAAAGACACGCTCAAGGCATTGGGCTTCCGCAAGATGCACCAAACGGTGGAGCATGAGGCTACTCCCCAAATTGAGGGAATGTTGCGCGTGGTCAACCACCTTGTTCAGGTAGACAAAGCCTGAAAAGAGAGCAAAACCCGCCGATGTAGTTCAGCAAGCGACGACGGGCACGACAATTCAATCGTTCAAACTAAGAGACCTTCAAGTTTTTTCGAGGGTCTTTACATCGAATAAAATTCAGCAATGGAACTCTCAAATCTTCGCCCAACGGAAGGTTCAGTCAAATCACGCAAACGCATCGGTCGCGGCACAGGTTCGGGTCGTGGTGGCACCTCCACTCGCGGTCACAAAGGCGACAAGGCGCGTAGCGGCTCCAAAGAGAAGCGCCACTTTGAAGGTGGCCAGACTCCTATGCAGCGTCGGTTGCCCAAGCGTGGTTTCAAGAATATCAATCGAGTGGACTATGTGCCCTTGAATCTGGGCAAATTAGAAGACTTGGTGCAGAAGACCAGCAACAACACCTTTGATGTGGCGGCCCTTGTGGCAGCGGGCATAGCCAGAGCCAGCGATAAAATCAAAGTGCTTGGCAACGGCGCTCTGACCTCAAAAGTCAACATCAAGGTACACGCTATTTCGGCCTCCGCCAAAGCCGCCATCGAAGCAGCAGGCGGGAGCGTTGAACTCGTTTAAATCGCACTTCGTACATGAAACTGTTTACAGTTCTTCAAAATATCTGGAGCATCAAGGAACTCCGTCAGCGCATACTCTTCACACTTGCGCTGTTGCTGATTTATCGCGTCGGCACGTTCGTGGTGCTTCCCGGTGTGGTGCCTGCTGCGCTGGCCAAAAACGCATCAAACCGCAGCGCCAATGACCTGCTCGGCCTCATCAACGTTTTCACGGGTGGAGCCTTCGACAACGCGGCCATATTCGCCCTCGGTGTCATGCCATACATCACTGCTTCGATTATCGTGCAATTGCTGGGCTTTGCCGTGCCCTATTTCCAGCGTTTGCAAACAAAAGAAGGGGAGAGTGGCCGCAAGCGCCTCAACCAGATTACCCGTATGCTCACCATCGCCATCACTTTGGTGCAAGGTGGGGGGTATTTGCAGTTGGTAAGAAGCATCCCCGGCGCCGTTTCACCCGATATTCCCGACGGACTGTTTTGGTTTACCAATATCATCATCCTAACGGCGGGCACCATATTTTGTATGTGGCTCGGCGAACGAATCACGGATAAAGGAGTTGGCAACGGTATATCGCTCATCATTCAGGCTGGCATCATCGCACGACTCCCACAGGCATTCGTGTTTGAGTTCCAAAAATTGTTTGGTGACAACAAGCTGCTGATATTCTTTGTCGAATTGGCACTCTTCTTCCTGATTGTCATGGCCACTATTTTGGTTATTCAGGGTGTCAGGAGAATACCGATTCAATTTGCCAAGCGAATGGTGGGGCGTTCAGGCGGAGCACTGCCCACCGCGAGCGCCCGCGATTATCTGCCTTTGAAAGTCAATTCTGCGGGCGTGATGCCCATCATCTTTGCTCAGGCATTGATGTTCCTGCCAGCCACCGCTTTGCAATATATGTCTGGAGAAGATGTGAACACGGGTCGTATTCACATGTTCAACGACATCTATTCATTCGGCTACAATGCGCTTTTCTTCCTCCTCATTGTCGTGTTCACCTATGTTTACACGGCGTTGATGATAAATCCGCAGAACTACGCAGAATACCTCAAGCGCAGCAACGCTTTCATCCCCGGCGTCAAGCCCGGCGAAGCCACCTCAGAGTACATTGACAACATCATGACCCGCATCACGCTACCGGGCGCGATATTCTTAGGCTTCATCGGTATTTTGCCCTCCATCGCGGCTTCTCTCGGTGTCAACCAGCAGTTCGCGCTGTTTTTCGGAGGCACCACCCTGTTGATTATGGTCGGTGTGGCACTTGACACACTTCAAGTCATAGAAAGCTACCTGCTGACACAGAAATATGATGGCCTGATAAAATCAGGCCGCATTCAAGGGCGCTCCACTTCGGGTGTCCAAGTAGGCCAGCCTCAGTAAACCTGAATTTGATAATGTGATAATAGCGTAATTTGAAAATCGGCAGATTGGAAAATTGTCACATTATCCTCATTATCAAATTAGTGAATTTTAAAAATGGGAATTTTTTCGAGCGGCATTGAAGGCAAACGTGTCTTTTACAAAACGAACGACGAAATCGAGATGATGCGGAAAGCCAACTTGGTTGTTTCCAAAACATTGGGTCACGTCGCAAGTCTGCTCAGGCCGGGCATCACGGGTGCTGAAATTGACAAGGCTGCCGAAGAATTCATCCGCGACCACAAGGGGCGGCCAGCGTTCAAGGGTTATGGCGATGCCGACAATCCTTTCCCCGGCTCTCTTTGCATCTCTTACAACGATATTGTGGTGCATGGCATCCCAAGCAAGAGAGAGTTCAAGGAGGATGACATCGTCTCTATTGATTGCGGGGTGGAATTGGACGGATTCTATGGCGACGCGGCCTTCACTTTTGCGTTTGCCAACGTGGGAGAGCCAACGATGGAGCTGCTGAGCGTCACATACGCCTCTCTTTACAAGGCAATCGAGCAAGCAGTGCATGGCAAAAGAGTGGGCGATATTGCATTCGCGGTTCAAGAATACTGTGAGCGCCAACACAAATACTATGTGGTGAGAGATTTAGTTGGTCATGGAGTCGGGCGGTCACTACACGAGGACCCCGAAGTGCCCAACTACGGCAAGCGAGGCAAAGGCCCGCTGTTACTTGACGGATTGGTGTTGGCGATTGAGCCTATGATAAATCTGGGAACCAGAGATGTGTATCAGGATGAGGACGGTTGGACGATTCATGCACGCGACCGTGGCCCCAGCGCACACTATGAACACTCGGTGGCCGTGAGAAGATCGAAGGCCGATATTCTCTCCACGCACGAGTTCATTTTGGAGGCAATAAAAAATAACAAATCGTTGAAGGAAGTTTACCCGAAAAATTAGACCTTTGCACCCCGAAATTCAGGAAGGGTTTTTATGGCAAAAGAAGACATTATCAAACAAGACGGCGAAGTCACAGAGGCGCTCTCCAACGCAAACTTCAAAGTACGCTTGGAAAACGGCCATGTGATACTGGCGACCATCTCGGGCAAAATGCGTATGCACTACATCCGTATTCTTCCCGGCGACAAGGTTTCCGTGGAAATGTCGCCGTACGATTTGACAAGAGGTAGAATCATTTACCGCTATAAATAACACCCCAACCCCAAGGAAAGACCAAGCATTGAAAACGCATTTTTTTCGCAAACTGGCAAATACGACCCGACATGAAAGTCCGTCCGTCCATCAAGAAGCGCTCCGTTGATTGCAAGATAGTTCGCCGCAAAGGCAAGCTATACGTCATCAACAAGAAAAACCCAAAGTTCAAACAACGGCAAGGATAAAGGCTGTTGGTTCGAGGAATCGTTGTTTCGTTGATTTAACATTAACCGCTCGACTTCCGCGAATCGCATTCGAATCAACAAATTAACAACATCAACAAATCAACAATAAAATGGCACGTTTAGCTGGCGTGGATTTGCCCCGCAATAAAAGAGGGGTCATTGGTCTGACCTACATTTATGGCATTGGCCCTTCTACTGCCAAAGCCATTCTGGATAAGGCAGGTATTGACGAAAACACCAAAGTGGAAAAATGGACGGACGAGAACATCAAAATCCTCTCCCGTATCATTGCCGACGAATACAAGACCGAAGGCCAACTCAAAGCCGAGGTGCAGATGAACATTAAGCGTCTCATGGACATCGGTTGCTACCGCGGCTTGCGCCACCGCAAAGGTCTCCCGTTGCGTGGTCAGCGTACCCGTACCAATGCCCGTACCCGTAAAGGCAAACGTAAAACGGTGGCAAACAAGAAAAAAGCAACGAAATAATGTGCTGATGCGAGAATGTGACAACATGCTTATAAGTTTCCAGCACAAGCATTCTCTAAGTTTCAATTGGCACACTTTCAAAATTAGCACATTAGCACATTGAAATAAAATGGCAAAAGGAGCTGCAAAAAAGGTTGTTAAGCGCAAAGTCAAAGTGACCCCGGAGGGTATTGTGTTCATTCAGGCTAGCTTCAACAACATCATTATCTCTATCACCAACAAGCAAGGTGAAGTTGTCTCTTGGGCTTCAGCCGGCAAAGCCGGTTTTCGTGGCTCCAAGAAAAACACGCCCTATGCTGCCCAAGTGGCTGCCAACGATGCTGCCAAAACAGCTTTTGAAGCAGGCATCCGCACGGCGGAGGTGTTTGTGAAGGGGCCGGGTTCGGGTCGTGAAGCCGCTATCCGCGCCATTGACCAATCTGGCATCAAAGTGCAAGTCATCAACGACGTGACCCCAATGCCACACAACGGCTGCCGCCCACCCAAGCGTCGCCGCGTTTAAAACTCTGCTGTTGATTCGGTTATTTGTTGATTTGTTGATTCGACAAGTAACCCCCAAATCAACAAATCAACAACTTGTCAAATCAACACCATTCAGTAATGGCTCGTTATACAGGACCAACCACCAAAAAAGCCCGTTCGTTTGGCGACCCGATATTCGGGGTAGATAAATACTTTGAGCGTCGGAAATATCCGCCGGGCCAGCATGGCTTGTCGCGGAAAAAGAAGCAGGCTTCCAACTATTCGCAGCAATTGCAGGAAAAGCAAAAAGCTAAATATACCTACGGTGTGTTGGAGCGTCAGTTCCGTAAGACTTTTGTCAATGCTACGCGCCGCCACGGTGTCACGGGTGAGGTCTTGCTCCAGTTGCTGGAGGCTCGCTTGGACAACACGGTGTATCGTTTGGGCATCTCACCGACTCGTCGGGGTGCCCGTCAGTTGGTTAGTCATCGTCACATAACAGTGAATGGCCACGTCGTCAATATACCTTCCTATTCGCTGAAACCCGGCGATGTGGTGGCTGTTCGGGGCAAGTCCAAAGGCTTAGACATGGTGATCACCCATGTAGGCGCAAAGACAAGTCACGTTCGTCAATTCGGATGGTTAGAATGGAACCCTGATAAGATGCAGGGCATTTTCCTAACCTACCCGCAGCGCGACCAGATACCGGAAAAAATCAACGAACAGTTGATTGTCGAGTTGTACTCGAAATAAAAATAGCAAACACGAGCAGGTTGGCGCCCTTCAAGAGCGCCAACCATTTTCGCGTTTAAGTGTTTTAGTCCCCCACAATCCTTCCCTGCCCTCATAAATCACTGATTCCCACCATTTCAAATTCGGAGCGTTCCACAATATGAGTATTCTCAATTTCCAAAAGCCTGACAAAATCCTGTTGCAAAAAGCAACCGATTTTGAAGGCACTTTCGAGTTCAAGCCGTTAGAGCCGGGTTTCGGCCAAACGGTTGGAAACTCGCTTCGCCGCGTACTTCTCTCATCTCTCGAAGGTTATGCTATCAGCGCCGTGCGTATCGGTGGCGTTGACCATGAATTTGCGACCATTCGCGGGGTAGTGGAGGATGTGGTGGACATCGTGCTCAATTTGAAGCAGGTCCGTCTGAAACCCCTCGCTGCCGATGAAAAAGGTCAGCCCGAAAAAATTTATCTGACCATCAGCGGTCAGGAAGAATTTCGTGCCGGCATGATTGAAGATGCCAACAACGTCTTCAAAATCATGAACCCCGACCTGCTCATCTGCCGCATGGAACCGTCGGTCAATCTCGAATTGGAACTGACCATCAGCAAAGGTCGCGGTTATCAGCCCGCCGACGACGGCGCGCCCAAAGATGCAGCAGTCGGCGTCATTCCGATTGATGCCATCTACACACCCATCAAAAACGTGGCCTACAAAGTGGAAAACACGCGCGTAGGTCAGCGCACGGACTATGAAAAACTGACCATAGAGGTCAAGACAGATGGCACGATTCATCCCGAAGAGGCCATCCGCGAGGCAAGTCGCATCCTTATCCAGCATTTGATGCTGATTACCGACGACAACATCACCTTCGACACGCCAGCCAGCCGCGAGGAAAATGTGGTGGACGAGCACATCCTCCACATGCGCAAACTGCTGAAAACATCGCTCGAAGACCTCGACCTCAGTGTGCGAGCCTACAACTGCCTTAAAGCCGCAAAAATCAACACGCTGGCTGAGTTGGTTCGTTACGACACCCATGAGCTCCTCAAATTCCGCAACTTCGGTAAAAAGTCGTTGGTTGAGATAGAGGAACTTTTACAAGACAAGGGCCTCACTTTTGGGATGGACCTTGCCAAGTACAAATTGGACGAAGAATGATTTTCCTTTGATTTGTTGATTCGGTGATTTTTTGAGAATTACCCTCTCGACACTGCCGAATCAACAAGTCATCGAATCATCAAATCAACATTTTTTCAAAAAGAGCAGTGACCGTTGAGCGCCTCGCGCGGCCCCGGTGTTGCCACCTAAACAAAAGGTACTTTTTAACATGAGACACGGAGATAAAGTAAACAACCTCGGACGCACGGCCTCGCACCGCCGCGCCTTGCTCGCCAACATGGCGATTTCTCTCATCGAACACAAACGCATCACGACTACTTTGGCAAAGGCCAAAGCCTTACGCCGTTATGTGGAGCCTCTGATAACCAAAGCAAAAACCAACACGACACATTCTCGTCGGGTAGTGTTCAGCTATTTGCAGAACAAAGAGGCCATCAAGGAGCTCTTTGGCCCGATTGCAGAAAAAGTGGGTGAGCGCCCGGGCGGCTATGTGCGCGTCATCAAACTTGGCTTCCGCCGGGGCGACGGCGCGGAAACTGCCATGATTGAGCTGGTGGATTTCAACGAGGTCTACAACCCGAACGCTGGCAAGGTCAGACAGACGAAGAAAACACGTCGCGGCGGTCGCAAATCTGCTGCTTCGACGGCAGCAGTAGCAGAACCTACGGCTACGGTGGCCGAACAGGCTGTAGCGGCAGCCGAAGAAGCGGCTGTGGAAGCCACGGAAGCAGTGGCAGCAGAAGTAGAAGCGCCTGTTGTGGCGGAGGACGTTGTCGAGACCGCGGCAGAAGTTGTTGCTGACGTTGTGAAAGAGGCAACTACCGAAGAAGCGCCCGCTACCGAAGATAAAAAGGACGAAGAACAAGCATAAAATTGTTTTTCAACTGTATGCAAAAATCGGCGACTCCCTGCCATAGGGGTCGCCGATTTCTTTTTGGCTTGAGGGCGTTTTCACATTTTCACTATGCGACCTGCGAATACTTCGCCATTTGCTCGAAGGCGGAAAAAGAATACTCCTTTCCCCTGCCAGTCCGATGCTTGTAGCGACAACGATTGAGCACCGCCTTCCACCTGTGTGTTTTTCTCTAAAATCATCTTGCCTGATTCGTCGAACAATTCAAGACGGACCTCGGTGGGGTGGGGCGTGAAGAGATTGAAAGTCGTCGTGTGGCTAAAAGGATTCGGCTGGGGCGGGAAGAACAGGGCACCATTCAACTGTTGAGCGCCGAAACCAAGAATGAGTGGATGACGTTCGGTAGCGCCTTGCAAAGTGGGCATATATGCTTCGGAGGCAAAGTGGGGGGACAGGCGGAGCATTTCGGCAAGTGAGCCAGCCTGCAAGGCTTTTATTTTCAAAAAACACAGCGCCTCGTCGGGCGGAAACAATCGCTCCTCCACATCGAACCAAAGTGCGCGAACCTCGTCGCCTCGGCTCGAAAAATGCTCGTCGGGCACTCCTTCCACGTCCACGATTTCCGCAAATAAAGGAACTGCCGATAGCGCCATTTGCCAGCCATGCAACTTGTGCCCGCCCAAAAGGTAAATAGGGACGGCGACTGTGGTACCTGCTTCAAGAAATTGATTTTCTATGTTGAGAAGCAAAGGTGAGCGGGTGTCTGCCTCGTCGTTGCCAAAAGCGGCAGATAGGTTGGTGTCGCCCATTTTGATGCCAACAAATCGAAGCCCCGAAACGGTGATGTCGTCGGCCAGATTGGTGAGCACGATACGGTAGGTGTCTTTGGGCACGCTTAGGATGTCGCTTGGGTCATCAATTGGTCTGATGAGTCGCCAAGAAGGCACGGCAGGGAACGTGTCGTATATGCCGAGGATGAGTCTGCGGGTTTCCACGATGTCGAATGTGGTCACGGTGTTGCTGGCATTCACATCCGCAGCGATGCGCTGGTAGGCGCTATAGAAAGGTTCGATGTTCAGTATATGCCTGCTGGTTTGCAGCAAATCGAAGGTCGTGACACCGTTGAGCGGGTCATCATTGCGGTTGGCTCGCACCACCACTTGATAGTTATTGTTGAAAGGGACAGGGCTGAAAGCAACGCTGAAACACGAATCCGTCACGTTTTTTTGGATTGATTGTGGCGAGGGCAATGCCGCCGACAACAAGTCCCCACGAATGTTGTAGTTGCTCATTTTGGCACCACCTGCCGAGCTCGCACAGCCTTGCAGGCCGATGCGCACGTCGGTGGCGCAAGCACAAGTATCTGCATTGTCCTGTACTGTCACGTTGCTAAGACAAATGCTGGTGAAATCGTTTTCGTCTTTCACCCATACTTGCAGCTGGTGAGCGCCGACATCGCAACCATCAAAATTGACTGCACTATCTGCGGGGAACCCCGTCCCGTCCCCCAGCCTTCTGATGCCAAATACCAAGTCGTCTTTGGGTGTACAGTTGTCAAAGGCATTTAGCACAACATCCGACACATGGAGCGAGGCGTTGCAGAAAAAATCGAGGTTCTGCGACAGGTTGTTGATGCAAATGAGGGTGGGCGGTAGGCAATCATCAATAGTGAACAAGTAGGTGCATTGAGAAGCGTTTCCGCAGTTGTCGGTGGCGCGCCATGTGATGCGGTGAGTGCCGGCGGGGAGCACGGCAAGCACCGAATCCACAGAGGCTTCCATGTCAATTGTGTTGTCGGCAAACAGGTCAAGGCGGTAGGAATAATAGACGAGCGGGCTGTTGAGGCAAGCCGTCACGGCCTGCTCTCTCATAAACACAGTACCCTCGTCGCAGCTGCCGGGGTCGAAGCAAAATGCCTTGTCCGAGCAGTCGGATATCCAAGTGATTTGTGCGGAAAGACTCAATTGGGCCAAGAGGAGCGCGAGCGTAAATAACCGATTCATGGTGAGCTGATTTTGATGCGTTACCTGCTTTCAGGTAGTGTATGCAACAAAAATAGTTCCCAAAAGGGAGCAACAAGGGCATAAATGCACCACCTTGGCTGTTTTGCACAAAAACTAAGGCTCCAAAACGACATGAGCCACGCTGTTTGAAAACCTCAAAACAGCAATGGCTCATGTGTCACGGTTCTTCTTGACCGATGTCAGGTAGTTTATTTCTTGGTGCAGGTCATGGTGCAGTTTTCACCTTGTCCGCCCACGCTGTATGAGTAGGCAATGGTCATGATGAGGCCATTGATAGAGCCGCTTCCGCTGATGGTGATGGCGAAGCCTTGCACTGTGATGGTTTGCTGCGGAATCGTTATGGAGTTGCCAGAAACCGTTGCGGTGATGCCGACAGTGAAATCTCCAAAGTTGCTGATGATGACCGAGCTGGAAGATGCCGCCGATTCGGTGATGGTGATGTCGTAGTTGCCTGTTCCAGTGGTTGGGCAGTTTTCAACAACGGAATAGGTGCCCAAGAACTTGTCTCTGTCATTGTCTTTGCTGTCTTTTTTGCAGCCAAACGACACTACAAACAATACGGAAAGAACCGCGAGAATGGGAGCTTTAAAGTTTTTCATGACGAATAGAAATGGTTGTTTTAAGCAATTGACTTGCTTGGTTGAAAATTTGTTGCAAAACAAAGAAGATTTGACATCGAATGCGAGCAGCGTGGGCCTTTTGTGAAGAAAAACCAGCAATACGGGGGCATCAACCTTCCGCTACCGCTTGCTTTTGGGCGCGTTCGGCGGCGCTGCGTTCAATTTGTGTCGTCACGTTCTTTGGGAATGTCAGGATAAAACTGCTTCCCTTCCCCAGTTCGCTCTTCACGTCCACCAGTCCTTTGTGGGCAGTCATGATGGCCTTCACATAGCTAAGCCCCAAGCCAAACCCCTTCACGTCGTGCAGATTGCCCGTGTGTACCCGGTAGAACTTGTCAAAGATATGCTTTCTGGCCTCTTTGCTGATGCCGATGCCCTTATCCGCCACCGTCACTTCCACGCCCATTGGCACGTCGCGCGTGCTGATGGTGATGTCGGGGGCATCGGTGCTATATTTGTTGGCGTTGTCCAGAAGGTTGTGAATAATGCTGGCAATATGCGTCGCGTCACCTTCGATGACGGGTCTTTTTGCCTGCAAATCAATGCGCAATGTGCCTTCGCGTTTTTCTACTTGAAGGCTAAAATTGTCCACAGCCTGCTGTATCACCTCGTGCAGATTAAAATCGTCGAGCCGCAGCTGAAAATCTTTCTTGTCAATCATCGCCATTTGGAGCACTCGTTCCACTTGGCTGTTCATGCGGCGATTTTCCTGACGGATGATGTCCACGAAACGTTTTATTTTATCCGGATGGCTCATTATCATGGGGCTGCCGATGCTGTCCGCCGCGAGGCTGATGGTGGCGATAGGGGTCTTGAACTCGTGGGTCATGTTGTTGATGAAATCATTTTTCATCTCCGACAATTTTTTTTGTCTGAAAATGACCTGTATCGTGTACCAAAAACAAAAAAGGACAATGGCGGTAAACACAACCGACAGTACTAAGGGTGATAAAACAGAAGCTACCACCAATCGAGTGCGGTTGGGGAAATAGAGCGACAGATACCCCGGCGATTCCATGTCCTGCGTAAACAGGGCGACTTTGTAGGGCGAGTTGTAGAGCGTGGGAGCGCCGCCGTGCGTGATTTGCGGGCCGCTGTCTTCCACTACAAAGTGGTCGTTCACGATGACATAACTGTTGCGGGCTTTGGAATAAACACCATATTGATATTCCGCCTGAATGCCGCGACTGGCTATTTCGTCCTGAACGGACTGCGCCAACACGTCGAGCGGGATACGCTCTGCCAAGGGTTTGGCATCGAGTAGCTGTGTCACCTTCATGTACTCCCACATGGTTACGTTGTCCTCAAAGGTGCCGCCCTCGCCCAGCACGGGGCTGGGCAAGGTGTCCGTAGAGCCGAGGCTTTGGGCCGCGAAGCCGTTTTCGAGTAGTTGGGCGGTGCGACGGGCGTTGCCCGACTCGCCTCTCGACTGGTTCATTGTTTCGAGTACCGACACGGCTTCCAGATATTGTAGTTTGCCGGCCACTTTGTTGAGCGCGGCAAATACATTTTTGTCGAATTGCTCTTCGTTGAGCCGAATGTTCCAGTCAATCCAGTAAATCTGCAAGCCAATGATGCCGAGAAGCGCGGCAGTCATGAGGCCGATGATGAGGCGTATGCGTTTGGCGTTCATTTATCTATGCGTGAAAATGCAAATTTCGGAAACTTAACGCTGCTATGAGCGAAAAGTATGCGGTTGGGTGGCACGGGCGGTTGGTTTTTAACCTCTGATTAACGAGGGAAGAGTTTGAGTTGTTTTTGAGGGCTTGCCCGGTCGGATGGAGCGGAAGGGGTCCGAGGGGCTGCTGCCGTTGCGTGTCCTTCGCCCACGAAATTTTTGTTTTTCCAACTCTTGGGTGGGAATTGGCAAAGTTTACGATATATGCGAGTTGGGGATAAAAAATGACATGAGCCATCCCGAATTTTCGGTGATGGCTCATGGGAAGTATCATGCGAACGGAGGGGCAAATTATTCTTCCACCAATTCAAAATCTGTGCGGCGGTTTTTGCGGCGGCCATCTTCGCTGTCATTGCTGGCAACGGGTTTGTCGGGGCCGTTGCCGATGACCGTGAATCGGTTGCGCGGCATTCCATATTCTTTCACCAGATAGTCCACCACTGCTTGGGCGCGTTTTTTTGAGAGCGCGACGTTGGAAGCGGCGCTACCCACATTGTCCGTGTTGCCCTCCACCCGGATGCGGCTGTTGGCAAAGGCTTTGGCGATGGGTACCATTTCGTTGTCCACGATGTACTTGGCGTTTTCATCCAGCAAAAACTCGCCTGTGCGGAAGGATATGCTCACGCGCTTGGTGGCGACGGCACCTTTGGTTCGTGCTTCGGTCTCGGAGATGGAGGCAAACGTCTTTTGGCCTTCGGCGGCGTGTTCGTTGCCGCTCAACGAGGAACGTTCCACCGCGCCGAGAAAGGATGCTCGCGACCACACGGGGACTGCGTCGCTGCCCGAAAGCACGCCCACGTTGCGGTATTCTTTGGTCATGCGGCTATACAGTTCTTCGCCCGTCACGCCTTTGTAGGTGTTGCGGTTCAATCCGAAAAAGTTCAGGTTGTCGCCGTGGGTGCAGAGGCGCACGTTGTCAATGGCTTTGAGTGCGTCGTCCTTCGAGAAGCCGTCGAAGGCATTGGCGAGTATGGTGGCGGCCTCCTGTTTGGCGGCAGGGCTGCGGTTGATTTCGGCAGCGCCTTTCATCCAGCCTTCGTAGAGTTGCTGCACCCGTTCGGGGTTGGCTTCCACCCATTTTCGTTTGGCGATGAACACGTCGGCGATGATGTTGGAAGCGTTGCGCGTGCTTTGCAACACGCGCGCGCCGGGTACTTTTTGTACACATTCCTCGTCGAAGGGCGACCACACGACGGCGGCATCCACGTTGTTGGCCTTGAATGCGTCGGCGGCTTCCAGCGGTGAGGGCACCCCTACCACTTTCACATCGGCGGTCGTCATGCCTGCGGCGCTGAGTAGCCATATCAGGAATGAGTGCGAGGGCGACATTTCGGCGACGGCTATTTGTTTGCCGCGCAAATCACCCACCGAGCCTATGCCCCGGCGCACCACGATGGCATCGCCGCCGCGCGACCAGTCGGCCTGAAACACCACCACAGGGTCGTAGGCGGCGAGGCCGGGCATTTCGGTTGGCAGCGCGTCCACGGTGGCCCAGAGCAGGTGGACCTCGTCGTTTTTCCATGCGTTGCGGCTGGCGGTGGGGTCGTCGAGAATTTTGAAATCAACTTTGAAACCGTAGTCTTTGTAAAAACGGCTGTCGGTGTTGGCCTTGAACCCTTTGTTCCAATACTGGCCGCCGGCGTAACCACCCCAAGTGACCACGCCTACGCCGACGGTGTTGGCATCGGGTTTGGAGCCGCCGCCAAAAAGACTGCCGCCGCCTTGTTCGGTTTTGGCTTTTTCTTGCAGTTCCTTGCCGGTTTCGGTGTTGTCCATGAAATAGCGGATGCCGAAAAAGGCGATGCCAACTATGAGGAGCGTGATGAGAAATTTTGAGAAAGATGTTAGACGAGCCATGAGATGGTTGTTCGTGATATGTTGTTGGTTATTCGTTGATTGTTGTTCTTGGGTCGTTGTTCGTTTATAGTGCTTTCAATTTGCGACAAGGTTCGTTTAACCCAAAATTAGGGTGTATTTCGTTGGTCATGCCACGGCCCATCAAGAAGCCTCGTGATGGGCAACTTGTCACTTAGCGCGTTGTGCTTAATGTTCGAAGAACGAGTCGTACTGATTGCCGCCGCGCTCTACTTTTGAGGGGACTTGCACCGGGGCGTTGAGGTCGAGCACGTCGGATGGGTTGTTGGCCTTTGCGACGATTTTGTTCTTTTCGCCGCCCAACAACATCGAAACGCCTTCTTTCTCCCACTTTTCGAGCATCGCAAGCCCTTCTTCCTCAAACACGCCGTTCTGAAGGTCAATGGAGTCCATGAAGTTTTTGGACATATCCATGAAGCGTTCCATCTCGCCGACCTTTTTGCCCACATCGTCGGCCATGGCTTCGAGCGCCATGTCGTACATGTATTTCTGGTCCGAGTTGCCGCTCAGAATGGCTTGCGCCGAGCGAATGGCCGAGTGGCTTGCTTTGATGGCCTTGTATTCCTGCTCTTTCACCAGGACTTGGTCGGACAGGTCTTCGAGCATGATTTCGGAGTTTTCGTACATTTTTGTCAGCACGCGATAGAGCACTTCCATGCGCTTGTAGAGGTCTTCGAGTTTCATGTTGGACTCTTGCAAGCGGCCTGCTTTGCGGGCTTGCAACACCATGATGGCCTCTTTGCCGGTCTCCTTGGCTTTGCTGGCCAAGCCAAGATTGCTTTGGATGGTGCGCTGGTTTTGCTTTATCATCTCGTTGAGCTTGTACATCTGCCCTTTGAGGTTGCTAATCTGGCCGTTCATCTTGCGCAGGTTGTCCTTCAAGTCCTCGATGTAGCTTTTCAGGATGCCGATGGGGTCTATCTGAACGAAAATGCCCGTTATCCAGCGCATCACTGATTTATATATGTACCAGATGAGGTTGCGCATTTTGGGGTCGAGCACTACATAGATGAGCGCGCCCAAAGCCGCGAGCAGCCCGGCGAGGTAAAGTGTGTTTTGTGCCAAGGCGATGAGTGTGGGCAAGGCTTGGTAGAGCAAAAATCCGCCACCGAGCACGATGGCTGCCAAAAACAGGGTGCCTGTGATGCCTTCGGGGCGCTCCCAGAAACTTTTGGGTTTGATAGGCTGCAATTCTGACATGAGCAAGTTGTGTTGGTTCGTGGAAATGATGTTTGAAGGTGTGAGGCCTGCCCAGTCAAGCGGAGCGGGCCGGGTTTCGGGTTTGAGAAAGTTGATTTTTCCAAGATGGGCAGATTCATGTTTTACGAATCGTAATCAACCTCTATCAACCCCTGCCGCCACTTTATGGGCGGGTACTGGTTTTAATTTTTGTTGAAAATGCTATTGAGAAACAACCTCACGGAGCGGCGAAAACGGTCGTTGATGAAATACAACAACACGAACGCCAACACGAACACCCAGAAGAAGTTGATGGTGAGTTTCAAGAGGAAGTAGATGAGCCAAAGCGCCAGCAGGCCGGCGATGAAGGCAACAAGTGGGTTCTTGATTAAGTCGTTCATCGTATAGTCGTTGATTTGTTGACAAGGATGGTTGGGCGGTTTGGGAAGCAGCATCCGCGTCATTTGAGATGTTGCTGGATTTTGTTGATGTCCTCTTTGAGGTGTGCGCTCACGGAATCGAAGGTGACTTCAAAATCGGCCTTGGTTTTCTCGATTTTCAGGGTGCTATCGTTGATTTCTGTGCGGACTTGCTCGCTGCGGCGGCGATGCTCTTCGATTTCTTGGCTCAACTGTTTGATTTGTTCGGTTTTGGCCTGAATCATGGCCTCGAGGTTGCGCACTTCCTCTTCGCGGTTGCCGATAAGGCGGGCGCGTTGTTGGGCGTGGGCTTCGTTGAATTTGGCCTGTTCGTTGTTCAGCACGTTGAGGTAGAACTGGGCGGATTCAATCAATTTGGCGGGAGTGATGCCCATGGTCTGCGCCATGGCATAGGCCGAGTGAAAACGAGTCGCTTCGTCCATCGGCATTTTGGAGAGGTTTTTCAATGCCTGCCGAAACTCAAAATAATCGAATCCCGGCTGGTTGTTCTTTTCCAGCGCCGCGCTCAGCACTTCCACGAATTTTTCGCTCACCGAACCCGCCGCGTTGTGTTCCTGACGGGGGGGCGACGCGGGAGGAGCCGTTGCTGACGCGACATTCGAGGTGGTTTGTTCTGTTTGTTTGTTGGTGTTTGGTGCGTTGCCGCCGTCGTCCTCCACAACGAAAACGGACTTGAATTTTTTCAAAATATCGCTCATCTCGAACGTTAAACGTTTTGCGGTGTTGGTTAAAAACGGATTGTCGGTCAAAAATGAGGCTCTAAAAAACTGGCTTCCCAATATCGTCGGCGACAATCCGAGATTTTGCGACAAAGTAAGGTAAAATCGCCGATAAAATGTCAATAGACTTTATCGTTTCAAGCATTTTGCCCGAAGCCGTACCTTTCGCCAAAATTCTCTCCGCCAAAAGTAATCATGACCTTCGACGTCACCATCCCCGTTCTCAACGAGGAAGAAACCCTCGACCAACAGGTGCGCATCCTGCACGGTTTTCTGGAAAAAAACTTTTCCGCGCCCGGCCAGTGGCGCATCGTCATCGCCGACAATGGCAGCACCGACAACACCCGTCACATCGCTTCCGCGCTGTGCGACCAGTTCCCCGAAGTACAATTGGTCCGTGTGCCTGAAAAAGGGGTCGGCTTGGCGCTCAAGACCTCTTGGGGGCAGAGCCAAGCCGACATCGTGGGATACATGGATTTGGATTTGGCGACCGACCTGAATCATTTCATTCAGGCCTACAACGCACTTGCCACAGAGGGGTTCGACCTCGTTTACGGCACTCGCCTTCACAAAAAATCGCGCGTCGTCGGGCGCACCTTAAAGCGGGAAGTCACCTCGCGGGTGTTCAATTTTATGTTGAAAAATTACCTCGGCACCCGTTTTTCCGACGGTATGTGTGGTTTCAAATGGCTTTTGCGAAAACACGTCGCGCCGCTCATGGAAGGCGGTGCCGTCTCCAATGGTTGGTTTTTCAGCACCGAACTGTTGGCCGTTGCCGAATGGAAAGGGCTGAAAATGTGCGAATTGCCCGTGAAATGGACCGACGATACCTCTGGTAGCAAGGTGAACATACCTCGCTTGGCCAAGCAATACATCAAAGCGATGCGGGTGTTGAAAAAAAGAAAGCCTACTGAAACGTGACGGGCAAAGTCTGCTCCTCCCCATTTCGCTTCACGCGCACCGTGGTGCTGTCTCCTTTCTGAAAAGCGGCCAATGCCTTCATGTACTCCTGCACGCTGCTCACCGAATGCTCGCCCAATGCAGTGATGATATCGCCCTTCTTGATGCCGGCTTTGGCCGCAGGCTTGCCGTCCGTCACGCCATCCACATGCACGCCCTCGCCCTCCCAAGTGTAGTCGGGCATGATGCCAAGCGTCACTTTGAACCGAGGCGTGTTTTCCTGATTGGCTTTTGTCTCCTGAAAAGTCAGTTTCGGCTTCTTGTCGAGCGATTCGATGACGCGGGCAGCGTATTCGAGCACCTGTTTTTGGCCTGAAAAATTGACTTTGTCCACGTCGTCGGTCGGCTTGTGATAGTCGGCGTGTTGGCCGGTGAAAAGGAACAAAACAGGGATGTTTTTCAGATAAAAAGAAGTGTGGTCGCTGGGGCCTATGCCCGAGCTGTCGAGCTTGACGTTGAGGTCTCCTTTCATGCCATTGAGCGTCGGAACAAAATCGGGAGCGGTGCCCACGCCACCCACCACGAGGCGTTTTTCGGCGTTGAGTCTTCCTATCATATCCATGTTGACCATGAAATTCACCTTCGAGAGGTCAATGGTGGGGTTTTCGGTATATTTCTTTGAGCCGAGTAGCCCCAGTTCCTCGCCCGAAAAGCAGAGGAAAAGGAAGTTGTGCCGCTCTTTCACGCCATTTTGCGCAAAGTAGCGAGCGAGTTCGACCACCCCGGCGGTGCCACTGGCGTTGTCGTCCGCGCCGTTGTGAATTTTGCCCGATGGATTGGCATCCAGCGAGTTGTGGTCGTGGCCGAGGCCAAGGTGGTCGTAGTGAGCACCGATGACGATGGTATGTTCCGCGCCATTGTCCAGATAGGCAGCCACGTTGCGGCTGGCAATCACCGGCGCATTTTCCGCCACGCCCCCATGTGGGTCGGAGGGCTTTTTGAACGTGAAATGATGGAAGTAGGTGCCGTTGTCACCTTTGGGAGCGAGGCCGATTTTTTTGAACTGTTTGGCCAGATATGCAGCTGCTTTCCGCTCCTCCTCCGTACCCGTGCCGCGTCCTTTCAACTTGTCGGAAGCTAGGTAAGTGACGTGTTTTTTGAGTTTTTTTTCAGAAATATCTTGTGTGAAGATGGGCTGAGCCGCCAAGAGAAACGCCGCGAGGCAGAGGGCTAATGATTTCATAGTCAGGAAAAATTTTGCGCAAAGGTACAAGGCAAGGCAAGGGCAGGCACCATCTTTTGGTCAAAAAAGGAAATCACCTGATTATTTGGGGAAAAGCCCCTGCGGCCAAACGAGCATTGGCAAGTCCTTTTTTTGAAAAAATGAAAACTGAACGTTCCGCTATCAAACCCGCGCAAAAAGGAAAATTGGCACGTCCGAAAACCCGGCATTTGAAATATAATTCTGTTTTGAGGGGCAATAAAACCCTTTTTAAAGAACTATCTTTGCCCCGTTATCTAAACATCAGGAAAAATCATGGTAAAAATTCTCGCCAACGATGGCATTCACCCTGACGGCCGCCTCCTCCTCGAGGAAGCTGATTACATTGTGGACGAAGACAAAATCCCTCAGGACGAACTGGCTGAGCGCATCGCCGACTATGACGTGCTCATCGTCAGAAGTGCCACAAAAGTGACGAAGGCCGTGATTGATGGCGGCAAAAACCTCAAAATCATCGCTCGCGGGGGCGTGGGCCTCGACAACATTGACCTTGAATACGCGCAAAGCAAGGGGATTCAGGTCTATAACACGCCCATGGCTTCGTCCAGAGCGGTGGCCGAACTGGCGGCAGGACACATTTTCGCGCTTTCTCGGATGCTCCACCGCAGCAATCGCGAACTGGCCGACGGCGGGGATTTCAAAAAATTGAAAAAAGCCTACGAGACTGGTTTTCAAATCAAAGGGAAAACCCTCGGCATCATCGGTTTTGGGCGTATTGGTCAGGAGCTGGCCAAAATTGCCCTCGGCGTGGGGATGTCCGTGCGTGCGCACGACCCCTTTGTGCAGGAGGCTGAGGTGGGCATCCAACTCAATGAGTTCAGGGACTTGAAACTGTGCGTGAACATCCGCACCGAGCCTTTGGACAAAATTCTGCGCGAATCGGATTTCATCAGCATCCACATTCCCGGCTCCGGCAAAGCAAGCATCGCTGCCGAGGAATTTGCGAAAATGAAAGACGGCGTTTTCCTCATCAACACCGCTCGCGGCGGTGTCATTGACGAAGAAGCTTTACTGGAAGCCCTCGATAGTGGCAAAATCGCTGGGGTAGGCTTGGATGTGTACGAGAATGAGCCGACCCCACGCGAGGCTCTGTTGCGCCATCCGAAGGTTTCTTGCACCCCGCACATCGGAGCAAGCACCATCGAAGCGCAATCGTACATCGGCATGGAACTGGCCGATAAAATCATCGCCTTCTTCGGCGACGATAAATAATAAGCAAGCATCGCATCGGGAGAGTCTTCTTGGCGTTTGATGCTCAGGTACTTATTCAGGCGGTGGTTTCAAATCACCGCCTGAATGGCCTTCACGAGTTTTCGGCTCGTTGCTGCACGGCACACCCGTCCGTCAGCACTCAAAACCCTCCCACCATGCCTTGTCAGGCAAAGCTGCCTCTATCCTTATAGCCTCTTTGCGGACGGGGTGGAGCAATTCCATGCGCCAGCTGTGCAGCCCGATGGAAGCATCGGGGAGTGCGGAGGAAGCGCCATATTTCAAATCGCCCGCGATGGGGCAACCCCAAGCGGCCAATTGGACGCGGATTTGGTGCGGGCGTCCCGTCAATGGGAACACACGGAGATGCCAATAGCCGCCCATTTTACCAATCGTTTCGTAGCGAGTGATGCTTTCCTTCGCATCCTGAAAAGACCGAGCAAGTGCCTTCACGACGTTGCGCTGTTCGTCTTTCCACAAATAGTGGCGCAGCTCGCCAGATGCCTGAGATGGCTCCTTGAGCACCAAGGCGAGGTAAGTCTTGGTCACTTGTTTTTCCCGAAACATCGTCGTCAAGCGGCTAAGCGCCTTATCGGTGCGGGCAAAAAGCACCGCGCCGCTCACTGGGCGGTCGAGCCGATGAGCGGGGTGGAGGAAAACGGCCCCCGGTTTTTCATACTTTTCTTTGAGATAAGCTTTGCCCCAGTCAGTCAGTGTCGCGTCGCCTGTGCGGTCGCCCTGAACCAGCCAACCGGCCGGTTTGTTTATAGCCAACAAATGGTTGTCTTCAAAAATCACGGTAGGATTCACGGAGCAAAAGTATGCCATGATGCGTCGGGATTCTTTTCTTTGATTCTAAATAGATTGCTATTTCAACCGTGCTGAAAATTGGACAGCGCAACGTGTAGCATCCGCTCAAACATGACTCTATCACTCGGTTTTTCGCCTTGCCCCAACGACACCTTCATCTTCGATGCCATGCTGCATGGCAAAGTGGATACCGAAGGACTTTCTTTTGAGGTGTTCATGGAAGACGTGGAGGCGCTCAACCAAAGGGCCTTCGCTGGCAACATAGCCATCACCAAACTCAGCTATCATGCCTTTGCCCATCTCACCCACCGCTACGCCTTGTTGGATGCGGGCAGCGCCTTGGGTCACAATTGCGGACCGCTGCTCATAGCGGCTCAGCCCATGAGCAACGATGAGCTCGATAACACCCTCATCGCCATCCCGGGCAAAATGACAACGGCCAACTTCCTTCTCAGCCTTGCTTTTCCCAAAGCCCAAAACAAACGAGAGACCTTGTTTTCAGCCATAGAAGATGCTGTGTTGGAAGGGAAAGCCCAAGCAGGACTCATCATCCACGAAAACCGATTCACCTACCAACAAAAAGGCTTGGTCAAGTTGATTGATTTGGGCGAATACTGGGAGACGATGACAGGACTGCCCATTCCGCTGGGTGGCATTGCGGTGCATCGAGACGTGCCGATGGAATGGCAACAAAAAATCAACCGGGTGCTGCGGCGCAGCGTGGAGTATGCCTTCGAGCATCGCGCCGATGTGATGCCTTTTGTTCGGCAGCACGCACAAGCGATGGACGACGCGGTGATGCAGGCGCATATTGACCTCTATGTGACCCACCGCACGGTTCATTTGGGGGAAGAGGGGCGCGCCGCCGTGCATGAGATGTTCCGAGTGGCACGCGAGCGAGCGGTCATCCCAGACTACGAAGAAAATTTTTTCATAAATTAAAAATGAATCCCATTTCTGGCACGGTTTTAGGGAATACCAAAAGCGTGTGTAAGTATTGTTTTTAGAATTGAAGAAATTCGGGGGGCGCGAAAAGTCGCGCCCCTTTTTTTATGCCTATGAATAAGGCGCTCCCTTGCCCGCCCAGCCTAAAACTGAACAAGGCTGCTCGTTTTTGCACATTGATTCGCGAGGGTTTGCCAGTTCGCCATGCTCGCTCCCCCTGGTTTTGAACAAATTGCGCTTTTAGCCATGCCCGAAACTCGGCGGCGTGAAGTATATGGCAGCCTGTCGAAAAAAAAGTAGGTCATCGGACTTGAGCGCCTGATGACCTACTTTTTTTCAATACCCCAAGTATCTCTAACGAGAAACTATTGCATTCCCAACTTTTTCTTCACCAATGGAGCGACATCGTCCGCTTCCGCGGCGAAAAGGAAGGCACCCGAACTGGTATCAAAAATCATCAGATAGCCGTTTTCGGTAGCCACTGCCTTCACCGCATCTTCCACTCGCGTCAGTATGGGTTTCAGCAATTCGTCGCGCTTGGCATTGAGGGACTGCTGCGCCTGCTGCTCGAATTTTTGAATGTCTTCTTGCTGCTTTTGCAGTTCGGCTTGGCGTTGTTGTGTCTGTACGGGGGTAAGTTCGCCCTTGTTGTATTCCTGCTCCAGTTTGGCGTAGGCTTCCTGAAAGGCCTTGGTCATTTTTTCATCAATGGCTGTGAGCGAGTCGGCGAAAACTTTGAGCCGTTCGTTGGCAGCTTTGGTTTCCGACATGGATTCCAACAAGTTGCCCAAATTCATGTGGCCGTATTTAGGTGGTGCTTGAGCGTTGAGCGAGACTGCGCCCATCAAGAGTGCCACCAACAAGCAAATAGGTGTTTTGCGAAACATCGTGTGTAAAAAAGTGTTTTTTTGAAAAAAAGAAACGAAAAACGGCGGCAAAAGTAACAATTTGCGGCAGATGCGCCACAGAGTACGATAGTTGTCGCGCTTTTTTTGAAAAACAAAATGCACAAACAAAGAAACCACTATGCCCTAAATCGCGTCTTGATGCTGTTTGTGACGAACATTTTGTGCCTTGTCGCAGCAAGTTAAAGTTCCGTTAAGCCGCAAAAACCAAGAAGGACGAAATGGCGCCTTGATACGTTTTTTTCGATGTACCTTTGTCAAGTCGCCTGCGGCACACCCGCGTTTTCCTCGATAACTTATCAACCATATACCTTCCATGCGCTTGAAACTGTTTTTTGCATCGCTCTTTTTGTTTGTCGGTATCGTTGCACACACGCAGCAAGAGACAACGCAGCCGGAAAAGCCAAAGCAGCAGCATCTTATTCAGTTCTCCGGTATGCTGCTCACCGACGACGGGGGCAGACTTCGCCCGGTGCCTTATGCGACGGTTTACCTGCCCGATAAAAATCGGGGTACATACTCTGACTATCGCGGCTTTTTCACCATCGTGGTGGAAAAAGGCGACAAGGTGCGTTTCAAATGCATTGGTCTTGAGACCGTCACCATCACCGTGCCCGACACGCTGACGCAAGACCAATACTCTGTGGTGCAATTGATGACGCAAGACACCATCAACCTGCCAGAATTGGTCATTTTCCCTTGGCCATCAAAAGAGCATTTTAAGATTGAGTTCTTGAAAATGGATGTGACGCCCGAGCTACAACGCCGTGCCGCCGAAAATCTCGCCAACGAATATCTCGCGGAGGCACGCAAAAACCCCGACATGGTGCCACACAGCGGTCGGGAAAGTGCCAATTTTTACTTGCGCCAGCAGGCGCGCGAGTATGTTTACATCGGTCAGGTGCCGCCGATGAACATTTTTAGCCCACTGGCATGGGGCCAATTTTTCAAAGCATGGAAAGATGGAAAATTCAAAAAACAGTCAACGGGCAAGGATGATTGAGCTCAAAGCCTCACTCGCCGGATAGCCAGTATAGACAGTATGGCCAATAGTCCCACCAATGCAAAACCGACGTGGAGGCCGTGTCGCTCGCCTATGAACCCGATGACGGGCGGGCCAGCCAAAAAACCCATGAAACTAAACGTCGCATAAGTTGCCAGCCCAGCCCCCGGCGCCAACCCCGGCACT
The DNA here is from genome assembly GCA_026129545.1 of Saprospiraceae bacterium. Classification (NCBI taxonomy): domain Bacteria; kingdom Pseudomonadati; phylum Bacteroidota; class Saprospiria; order Saprospirales; family Saprospiraceae; species Saprospiraceae bacterium. The sequence continues at coordinate 301,638 of JAHCHX010000003.1, read as the reverse complement.
CGCGCAGCGGCATTGAAAAGAATCGGCGCTCCCAACGCCACGCCTGCCCCCAACAAGAAAAAACCGGCAATCCCTACAAGTGGCAGTTGCGCGACGATGATGCACAGCAGCGCCAAAGCAGAACACAGGGCCGTGAAAAAAAGCAGGTTTCGTTCGCCAAAACGAGGAATGAGCACATCGCCCGTGAAGCGCATGGCCATCATGGTAAGCGAAAAGCAAGTGAAACCCAATGCTGCGATTTGCTCCGGTGCTCCCAGCGAATCGCGCAGATAAACGGCGCTCCAATCAAATGCCACTCCCTCACTAAGGCTCACCACCAGACCAATAAAAATCATCAGCAGCAAATCGCGGTTGGGCAGCGCGAACTTGGAGCCTCCGCCGCCTTCGTCCGTCTGTCCGCCCTCCGGCACTTTGGCCAGCACGGGGCGTAGCCATTTCAAAGTCGCCACCAACACCATCACGGCCAACACGCTTAGGTGCAAGCGCGGGGTCACGCCGAAGGCAATCAAGGCCGCCGCTGTGCCGGAGCCAGCCATGCCGCCAAAACTCCACATACCATGACAAGTGGACATGATATACACCCCGTCGGCACGCTCGATGTTGGTGGCGCAGGTGTTCATGGCCACGTTCATCAAAGCCACGGCGGCTCCCACCACTATCAGTGCAGCCAATAGCAGCCAACGGTCGGGCATCCAGACAGGCAGGGCGAATGCGATGGCCATTGCCAAGGTGCCTCCCACCGTCGAGCGAGCCAAACCGAAACGGGCGATGATGCTTGGCGACAGCGGGTTCATGGCCAACAAGCCAATGGGCAGCCCAAACAAGGCCAAGCCGAGTTGCGCGTCGTTGAGGCCCAATGAAGTCTTGACATGAGGAATGTGCGCCACCCAAGAGCCGAACATCAGGCTATCGGCGGCGAACGTGAGACCCGTAGCCAAGGCTAAGGGGTGGCGGAAAAACAAGCTTAAATTGGTAAGGACTTTGGTCAGGGAACGGACTGCGAAAGAGGCGGATGCGTTCATCAGGGCGCTAAGTAACGGCAGATTGCGATTTTAGTCATGCTCAAAATTTGGTGGTGCGAGGTATGCTTGCGACTTGCGTTATTTTTTGAAGAACAAATCGGGCGCGATTTGTCGCAGCAGCAAACCCAAGCGTCCTTTCTGCGAGGCGTGAAAAAAGGCACGCTCGATGCGTTCGTCTCGCGCTATTTGGTCGGGGTGTCGCAGGGGGAATTGTGCCGGCGCGACCTTTGAGTGTTGGCTGGCGATGGCACGTCGTTGGTTGGTGTGCGTGGCCGCTTGGTCGAAGCCGATGTTTTCCACCAGGTTGGAAGCTGAGTTGGCGCACCACCCCTCGTTCATCAAGATGGAGTAGAACCAAGCATAGTCCCAAGTGTTGAGTTCGCCGTCGCGGGTGCGGAGAAATTTGTCGAGCAAATAGCGGGCGGCGGTGGGGTTTTTCGCTGCATCGGCAATGAGGCGTTCGGCCCGTTGAGGAGCTTGTTCCAACATTCGGAACGTCCCGTCGTAGTGCCGCCATGCCCGTCGCCAAGATGCCCACCCCCAAATGAAGGAGAATTTTGAAAACACATAACTCGTAGGCACCTTGCGGCAGGCTCGTGCCGCGGGGTTGTTTCCA